>JAGBRL010000079.1 GCA_017632345.1 Paludibacteraceae bacterium | reverse complement strand
CATGACCTCGGTCGTGAGCCAGGCCTTCTGCAGCTCGATGTTGACGTTCTCAACCGTGCCGTCTGACTCGCGGACCTTCGCTCCGAAGTCTATGCGGAGAACGGTGATGTCGCTGTTCAGCTTCTTGACGTAATCATTGTTACGCATCGTGACCTCGACAACATCGCGCTGGAGTATGTCGGACAGTATGACGCACGCCGCGCGGTGGTCGGACATCAGAAACTTGAACACCGAGTCATATATGGGGTTTGCTATTATTGTTGCCATAATAAAGTAGAATTTTTAGTTTTGCAAAGATATAAATATTTGCGTCATCAACACAAACATATCCTTTTTTTAACAAAAATTAAGGACGCAAATTAATCTCTACGCCCTTATCTCTTAAAGTTCCTACTGCCTAATAAGCGTAAAATGCCCTGTATAGGTTTTGGAAAGTTCCTTTATCTCAATTTCATACCAATAATCAGTTGACGGCATTGGCATACCGTTGTAAGTTCCGTCCCAAGCTCCTGCATCTCCTCTATACTCAGCAAGTTTCTTCCCGAATCTGTCATAAATCTTTATTGTGGCATCCGGATAAGCCTCTGAAATTGCCGGAATCTCAAATGTTTCACTTATTCCGTCGCCATTAGGAGAGACTGCCACAGGAATACTAAGAACAGGTGCCTGTACTTCAAACTCATATTTATCAGAACAGCCCACATCATCAACCACATATGCTGTATGTTTACCGTATCCAACTTTCTCTTTCAACGGGTTCTGGCCAACCTGCAGCTTATCATCTATCCAAATGCTGAACGGAGGCGTTCCCAAAGATGATGTAAGGACAACCTCAACATCCTGATAATTAACAGAATCAACCTTCTCTATATTAGGAGCCGTTGTAACCTCTACAAAATGATCTAAAACAATTGAGCAAAGACCTCTTTCCATAAACAATTGATAATAAGTATCATATTCTGACGAAATCGAAATTTTTGCAGACTGTTTCTCTCCTTCAAATGATTCTGAATACCACACATATCTGACAGCATCGAATGAGGACGCATCAAGTTCGGCAATAGACCCTTCGCAAATTCTGTCCGCACCTTCGATTCTTCCTTTCAGAGCCTCGTCAACCTTTAAGTTCACAACAAACTCACGGTCCTGACAATCTGCATAGGACGCAACAAGAGTATAAGTTTTTGTGAAAGAATGACTCTCAGACTTCTCGTAAACAGCCTCAACCTTAATGGATTTTGAATTAGTCAACCCGCTCACTATCGAAGCATCAGGCTTCCAGCTCAACTTTGCATCTGCAGGCGACACATTCATTGCCGATATTTCCACTATATCACCTTCGCAAGCCCTCAGCCCTACAGGAAGGTCAATCAACACAGGCGGAACCACCGTCACTTTTTCTCTTCTCACAATCTTCTGTTCGTCAATACCTTCGCCCTCTCTATATATAAATTCAACTATATATTCCGCATCAGACTTCGGTGATATTGCCAAATTAAGCTTTCCATCTTTCAAATTCCAGTCATACAAAATTTCAGAGCCCACATTCGTAAGTTCAGTAACCTTCAGCTGCACCTTATCCGCAAAAACGAAGTTGCCCGTACCAGCCGTATCAATAACGAGAACTGCATTATCTCCGTAACACATTTTATCTTTAGCAATTCCATTGGTCGGATCTAAGATTACGGTATTTAAGGCCAACCTTGCGTCAACCTTAACATTTATATTCTCTGAAGCGCTGCAATAGTTCGGATCTGACATTCCGACATACAGACTTCTGTCTCTCCTCACATTAAACGAAATATCCTTACTTTTCGAAATAGTTTTGTTTTTTTCAACCCACGCAATTTCAGCCGGCAATGTCTCTGGAACTTTCATCGTCAGTTTTATCGCTAACAGGCTATCATAACGCGCCACATACTCAGTTCTTTCCGCCTCAAACTTAATATAAGGCTTAACCGTCAAAGGCTCATTTCCTAACTGACTTTCAACAACGCACCCCCGAGTAAACACCTTATATCTGTAAGTGCCCTCTACCGTTTTGTCCACATCATCAAACTCTATTTTATTCGATGAAATGGCTATTTTCTCATCATTTTTATACCATTCAACAACCGGTTCCGCATCACATACAATTTCAAGTTCAGCCTTAAAAGTATCGCCTTCGCAAATGGACATAGGCTGCTCGCTCTGCACAACCTTTAATGGGTCAGAAACAAAAGAGAAATCTATTGAGGTCTTGCACTTATTTGAATAGCTAACTCTGAAAGCATGAGTGCCACGCTGCAAATTCATCACCATCTGTTTGCCAGACCCAATCAGTTTGCCATTTCTGTCATACCATCTAAACGCGTCGCCATCAACTTCATTTGTATTCATAACTTCAGACGCGTCAATTTCAACTTCATTCCCGCAACTATAAAACTTCATGTTTTTGCTGCTTGCTGTAAATCTTTTTGGTGATTCCGTATTTCCATCCTCTTTAAAAACAAGCACACCGTCAACAACTCCATCTCCAACGACAACCTTATGGTCAACAGAATCCCTGCAAGAACCAGACCTTGCCAACATTGTAAAATGATACTCTTCGCCAACCGTGCTACCCAATTCCGGCGTAACAAACGCCAAAGATTTAATTGTGTCTCCGTTCGCATGAGCCCAATAGTAATCAACATTATTTGTAGAGTACGCTGCCTTGCCAGACAATTCCACAACAGAGTTAGGACAAGCGGTCTCCTCTCCGTTAACGGCCACACCGTCAAGCGTATCTATCTGCACCATAATCTTTTCAAATGCAGACGAGCACTCTTCATCGTTTACAGGGAAATAACCTCTTACAGAATATTCTCCGGACTCGCCAACAGCCTTTTCGTTCACCACTTCCCCGCCTCCTTCTTCTACATACTCAGCCTCAACCTTCATAAAGACCTTGTTGCTCACGTGCCATTGCTCTACAAGATTTATCGTTCCCTCGCAAACCGGAGCCGGACGGTCTGTTTTCAGACGCGGCTTCGCATAAACGGTAACCTTTATCTCGCTAGGAGCACTCACATTATCTTTATCATTAACATTGTATTGCGCAACATAGTAAGATTTGGTCTCCTCCACCAAATTCGGGTCGCTCAACTCCGTCGAAGGCACAATTTCATCAACAATCTCCGCGTCTCCCTCAGTCGGATTTTTACTATACCATATCAATTTATAATCCGACTCTTCATACGGCTCTACGAAATTTACACTTGCCTCCAGCGGTTTAGCCTCCGCATTTTCGCAATAGAACACAGGCTCCACTTTCGGGCGAGGAGTGGAGCTGACAGTCACCACAACCTCTTTCAAAACACTTTCGCAACCATCCTCGTTCTTTTGAGAAACGTAATATTTGAAAACCTCATCCACGCCAACTGGCACGTCCGCATTGTATGGCGGACAAGGCGCTTTTGTTCCGTCTCCTATAATTTTTTTATCCTCATCATACCAGACAAGCACATTAGATTCGGTCGGATTTGCCACATTTGGATTCTGCTTAAGCAGATCTGCAAAAACGCCTCCATTATCAGCACCTTCGCTCTTTATATAATCAACGTCAAAATTACCAGTCGGAGGCAACATTTTAGTAACTGTTACAGTGAACGACACAGTATCTCCGTAACAAACACGCTTATTGTCCATTGTGAAACTTTGCCCCACCGAATAATTGAAAACCTCAGTCTGTCCTACGTTAGTGCTGACCTTCGGCACAGAGTTTTCCTGAATACCCTCGCTATACCAAACAAATCCATTTGCACAATAATAATTCTCCTCGTCAACCTCGCTAACTGCGGCAAGTTCGGGAACCACCTCGTCTGCGCAATACTTCAAATCTTCAACAGAAGGTTTCTTGACGTCATACACAGAGATAACAAGTTCCTGCTTTTCACTCTCTGCCCCTGTCTCCGTATTTTTCTGACTTACATAAAAAACGTTCTTGCCCAATTTCGTTCCGTCAAAAACAGGAGCCACCTTTGATCCGCTACCCTTTGCCGCTGTTTTAGAATCATACCAATAAAGTTCGTAAACATCAGACTTCTTTGTCACCAAACTTGCCAAGTCGTCAATTTTATCTCCATTGCAAATAGAAGAATCTTTCACCTCTGGCTTTGGAGCATCATTCACCGTCACAACAACCTTTACGCGCTCGCTCTCACACTTAGTTGTTTCATTAATCTGACTTGCCCAATAGAAGAAAGAATCTGCCACGCTCCTATCCTGTTCAAAAGCCTCTTCCGAGCCTGTACCTCCGACTGCATCCTTATACCAAAGCACCTTATGGCCACTCAGCGCAACTGCAGCTCCATCAATATACTGATACGAGTTCTCCTTCATCAAATCCAAACCCGGAGCCTCCGGAGCGTCAGGCAATGCATTGACCGTAAACTTGAAATCAGAAGTGTCGCCCACACAACCCGACTGCAAATCTTGTGGCAAAAGTCTCAAAGAGACATCACCACCCGGCAATGAGTTCAGAGTTGACCAATCAAACTCTGCTCCGTTCAAATATGCTGCGACCGAGAGCTTATCTGTTTTGAATTTATTCTGTATTCCTTCAATATCCGCAGCCTGCAAAGAACCTTCACAAAACGGCAGCACTTCAATCTCCGGAACCAAAGGAACTTCATTCGCCTTAATTTTTATACTGTCATATATCCAACAGCCTGCCGAGGTCGGGTCTTCGTTATCCCTCACTTTCACATAAACCGTCTTCGTCGCTCCCTCCGGAATATCCTTCCAAGCGATTTTGTACGACGACAACATAGCCTTCAAATCCTCCTTCAAAGCATACTCGTCGAGCATTTTTGCATCGTCAAACCAGAGAACATCAAATTTAGCATCCGCGTCGCTCGTCTGCAACGACACCATAAGCGTCACAGACTCACTTTCTCTACACAAACGCAAAGTATCATCTTCCACAGCTTGCGAAGGACTGATTTTAAAATATTCACCTTTAGCATTCGCTTTAGGCTTATTACAAGGAGGACACCAATATTTTGAAGTCAAAGCAATACGACCGCAATCATAAGAAGTAAGTTTACTGAAAGATATATTTCCGAAAGGTCCAAAGCCAGAATAGAGCTGAGTTCCTTGACAAGCTTGCTTTACAACAAGCACGCTTCCTGTCAGATTATCCTCAAACGGATATGAATCTGCCGACGACATCATCTTGAGATACGCTTCACCTTCGGTTTTTACACCAAAGAAATACATTGTTCCTCTAGGATGTCCATCTAATCTTAAATCTACAGGAATGGTAAAAACCTCTCCCTCTTGCGGAACTACAATAGAGGTTGGTTCACTTTGGGCGATAATATTATCCAAATCTACCACATACTGGCCCTGATTATTTTTAGTAGCTCCGTAAACCACTGCATAAACAACATTTTCCTTTTCGCCGTAATGTGTTCCGAGATGCACATCAACGGAGTCTATCACAAGGTCTTCAAATGCGATAAACTGAGCGGTGACAAACTGATTGCAAACCTCCGAGCCTTCCGCAAAGCCATCCATCACCGAGCCGCGCTCTTTCGTTGCATCCTCTATCCAAATCGTGTACAAAGTGTCGTTCTTCACCTTTTCTGCCGTCACATTATTACCTGTAACACAGAACGATGCAGCCGGGCTGACTGCCGAGCATCTTATCGTATCTAATGCAGAGCCGCCATCCTCGGACGCGAAGACCAGAAATTCGCTATCTTTTGCATATTTCGACTTAAATCCAAAACAGACCTGATCTGCAGCCACCGGACTCATCGGGCTTGCCACGCACGAAAGAGGCTGCAAAGTATCCACAGGCATATCCTTAAACTTAACAACTACGCTCTCTTTAACAACCTCGCAACTATTACAAGGCACATTGCCTGATATATACTCAATCTCCACGCTGTACTTGCCTTCTTCCGTTATCACAATCTCCGTCTTATTGAACACGTCGGCGGCACGTTCCGCCTTTGATGAGTTTTTAGTTGTTGTATTCAACAGTTTCCCGTTACGGCTCCATGTGAAGAAATAACGGTCTTCCTTGCCTTCCGGCACAGTAAACCCAGAAGAGAGGGTTAGCGACTTGCCTCTGCACAAAAACAGTTCGTCCACCATAAAAGCCTCCGGACAAGCATCTTGCGTCTCACACGGTATCTCCATTTTTGTAAGACATTTGAAAACTTTGTCTTCTTTTCCAACACCGCACTGTCCGTACTGATTCACGCCCCACGCATAATACTCGTCCTTTGCATTCACCATAAAGCCGAAATTGTCACCACGAGCAATCTTCACTGCGTCCGTCACAGTATCGCCGTCACAATATATCAGAAACTGCGGACCAGTCTTTGAAGTGCTTACTCCCTCAAAATCATTTGCGATAACCCCTCCATTGTAGTAAGAGTCGCCCTCCACATTACTATTTTCATTTGCACAGCCCCAATAAAGCAGATAACCCTCTTTAGTCACAGCCGCTCCGTAACCTTTACCTCCGATAACCTCTTTGACATCTGTAAGATACTCTTCGCCCGACTTTGCTTTATAATCTCCCGAAACAACCTTTTCCGCAAAAGCGGTAGCCTTATCTCCGTTAGCATGACCAGTCACACCGCCCCAAGCTTTTCCCCACGAATAGACATAGCCAGTCTTTCCATCAACAGCAAACCCTGCAACATCGGCAGCAGCAGACATTTTTATGTTATCAATAGGCTGCATAGTTTCCGCATCAAGCACAGGAGCCGCCACCGTCAGCGGAGCAGCATATTCAGCCGGAGCCTCCTCTGTTCCGTCTCCAGAATCACCACGTCCGTTAATACCCCCAATAGAATAGACCATTCCCATACCATCGCCATCCTCATCTACAAGGAAATAACAATTATCATCTCCTGCTGCTATATGTATAACATTTTTCAAGTCATTTCCTTTATAATCTTTGATGTAAGTCGGCAATTCGCAAACGCTCTGAGTCCACGCAGCCGAAAAGTTCATCGCACCACCCCAGCCAACAACACGGCCGTCATCCATCAGAGCGAAAGAGGCTGCCGTTGACGCAGACACAAAGACCACGCCACCAAGATAATCGCCACCCTCTTCTCCATCTTCAGTGTAACCTTTGGTTTGCCCTTTTAGCACTGGCATAGGTTTTTCAATCACATTTGCTGCAAGCGAGCCTTGTCCGCACTGTCTGTTCTCGTTATCGCCCCACGCATAAACCACAGACTTGCAAGAGAGAGCCAGAGCCGAAGCGCCAGAGCCTGCCGTCACTTGCGAAAACTTCAGGTTATCTGTCTTCACACGCGAAGGAGAGTACACCTTATCGGCGGTAGTATATGTCGGGTCTTCCGGGTCAAGGCCTAACAAACCCTTCTGAGTAGAGCTGTTGTTCAACCCCCACCCATACAAAAATCCTTCCGAGCAAATCACAACACCGTGCGTGTTTCCTCCAGATATAGTCATACTTTGGGAAAAAACTTCAACCGCCAAAGCAGAAAGAAATATGCATAATATATAAAACTGTTTCATAAACCCAAACTCGTTAAAAATCGCCACGTAATCCTTATACATTTGGAACTAACAAAGTTATGCAAGTTTTTGATATATGCAAACAAAACCGCAAAAAATTAAATTTCGGCACAACCTCTCATCTTTTATTTTGATTTGCGTAAAAATCCTTCAGGAAAATCTATGTCGGACCAATCGATTTTGCACAAAAAAAAGGTGGCACGACAAAGCCGCGCCACCTGCTCACATTTATTAACTGTCAAAATCATTTGCCAAACAACTTGCCAAAAATACTAGTTGCAACTTTCTTCAAAGCACCCTGAGCTGCGTCCGACTTTCCTACTGCCGAGATCACTTCGTCGAGGTCCAAATCTTTCAATTTGTCTATAATAGTAGGAAGCATCGTTGTGATAGCGCTTGTGACTGCTGGCGAAAGGCCTAACTTTTCCGCCACACCAGACTGGAAGATTTTTGATGCAAGAGTTGTAATCGGACTTGAAGACGCGCTTGTAGCGCCAGTCACAAGCTCCGTGATTTGCTGTATTCCTCCAGATTTCTGCGCTGTCTGCTTTACGCTGTCAAATATAGAATCTGATATTCCGCCCAAGACTTTATCTTTGATGTTTTCCGGAATTTCTATTTTACCAGCAACTGCTTCGGTCGCAAACTGTTTAATCAAACTTGAAATATCTGCCATTTTCAATCTATCTTTTTAAAGTTATTAAATGAGTTTGATGCAAAGGTAACAGAAAAAGCATTAAAACAAAGTAAAATCGTTATGTTTTACAACATTTTTCTTTGAAAAAAACAGACTGTATCAGACATACAAAAACACACAAGCTGGAAGCTTGTCAGACCAAACCTCCAACCTATGTGATATGCAATAAAAAGAGCTATGGTATGAACAGCATCAGATGCCTCCGTTCATAGCTTTTCTTCTTTCTCTCTCTTCTCTTGCCTTCTGTTGCTTACGGTACGTGTCACTATTGTCACGAGCAATAGTCTTGATTACTGTGATAGTGTCAAGAGTAGGGTCAAACTTTTCCACATACATTGTGTACTCATAGCCCGGATCATAATAGAAGTTCTTGATAACCCCGCAGAATGGCTGCCACTCTGTTTTGTCCTTTCTCTTATAACCTTTCTTCACCTGAAAGCAACGTCTGTGGTCTTCTGTGATAATCTTCTCTCCTGAAACTTTCATAAATTCCTGCGGAAAAGCAGAAAACGCAAAAGAACCCAATATGGCACAAATAATAAGCTTTTTCATAACTTATAAATTTATATTAATCTTCTCTAATATTTTTCTTTTTAGCTCTTATCTCTCTAAGTCTTTTATCCGACATGGATGAAGCAACGGGTTTGATTACCTTCATCGTGTCATGAGACGGATCGAACTTTTCCACGCGCAGCAAATAAATTTGCCTGTAATCTTCGTTGAAATCGAAATTCTCAACAACCCCGCAATACGGCTGCCATTCGGACTTTCTTTTCCATGCTTCTTTCACCTGAAAGCAACGTCTGTGATCTTCCGTGGTAACCCTCTCTCCCGAAACATAAACGTACTTCCACTCACAACAAGAAACTGCAGAGAGCACAAAACAACCTCCCAACATGGCGAATAATAAACCTTTCATAACTTACGTCACTATTTTAAGATCTCATCATTCCAAAGATATTCACTCAGCAACCGCAAAGATAAAAATAAAATTGTGATTTCGCATTTTATATGATTTTTTTTTACACTTCAAACTAAAAAAAAAGAATTTCGTCTGCTCATAACTGGCAAAAAATAAAGAGGCAAGTCACCCTGCCTCTTTCCTTTTGAATTAAATTTGCTTCAAAAACAAATACAATCTGAACACAATTAAAGGCTTCCCAACATTTGAATTAAGTATGAAAACTGTTCTGTTAAAATAATAAAATAAACTAAGATAAAAGTCCTGAATATATTTAAAAGGTCTCATTTGACGTTCTGCTAGCAAAACTCAAACGAAAATCCATCTTTACCCGCAAGTATATGGAAAGAACAAAGACACCCCAAAATCAAATAACAATACTACAAATTTAGTTCCTCACGCCACAAAGGTATAAACATTTATCAAAAAAAAGAAATCTATTTCACATTTTTATGCGAAAAGGATTGATTTTTATCAACAAATCAATCCTTCAAACCAATTTTCACGCCATTTTGCAGCTTTGCGCCTTGACTTCCGACCTCCAGATGCACAGTCGCTCCGCAAATCAGCGGAAAATTCAGGTCTTCATGTCCTACCGGAAAACCGAAACAGACAGGATAATTATAATCAGAAACCGCAGCCGATATAATCTCCTCCACCGAGTCTCCAAACGACGTATCCACGTCAATATCAGAAAAATGTCCAACTATCAGTCCTGAAATTTTAGAAAACACGCCGCCCAGCCTGAGGTTCTGCACCATTCTGTCTATATGGTAAGCGCGTTCGCCCAAATCTTCTATAAAAAGAATCTTACCTTCCGGATTTATGTCGAAAGGCGTGCCTCTCAGTCCGTAAAGCACAGAAAGGTTTCCGCCAACCAGCGTGCCTATCGACTCGCCTGTTCTGTTAAGCTTGTGACATTCAGTCTTATAACTCATCGCATCAAGACCAAACAACGTTTTGTGCAACGCGTCAACCACCATCGGCTGATTTTCCTTCTGAGCTATCGCCTTTGTCATTATTCCATGAACAGAAGCAAATCCGTTCACCTGCATAGCAGAATGCAAAGCTGTTATGTCGCTGAACCCGACAAGCCACTTAGGGCTTTTTCTAAACTTTTCAAAATTCAGTTTATCAAGAATGCGGACAGCCCCGTAACCTCCTCTGCTACAGACTATAGCTCGCACTTCGTCATCATCCATAGCGTTTTGCAAATCCTCCAGACGCTCACTGTCCGTGCCGGAGAACCTGCCGAACTTACCTTTCGCATGATGCGCTATGCGCACCTGCAGGCCCCACGAGCGCAGCACGTCCGCCGCCCCGTCTATCAAAGCAGACTCAATAGCCCCTGACGGAGAGAGTATAACAACTTTGTCGCCACCTCTCAAATACGGAGGCATAATTATATTATTTTCCATAACAATCTTAAAATTAATGACAACCGCAATATTCGCGAAAATTATTCACACGAGCAACATTTGCCATAAAAAATGCAAAACACTAATTCATATTTCCCCCTTGCTATCTCTGAAAGCTAACAGCAGCAGATAAGAGAGCACAAAAACCGCCACTCCGCAGACAGACGCAAACACCATGCTGCCACACACATACTGCAACAAATCCGCCTTTACAGACTCAAACGATATATTGCTAAAATCTGGCATATCTGGTCTGCCCAGCAGCAAGCCTCCTGTATAGTAACTGCCGTACAAGATAAAAGGGATTATCGGCGGAACACTTATGTTCGACGCAAAAAAAACAAAAACCTTGTTAAGACCAAGCCAATGAGCAAGAGCAAGAGACACCACAATCTGCCATCCCCATATCGGCACAATACCCATAAAAACACCGAAGCCCAAAGCCATAGCCATCTGCATATTCGACTCATCAGACTCCGTTATGTTCTCCTTTACGAATTTTTCAATTTTTTTTTTTGAAAGCGACCTGAAAAAGTCCCTCGGTTTAATCCACAGAATAGTGACAAGCACAAAAACTGTGTTCAGTATGCTAATTCGTGTAAAATCCTGCAACGGTCTAAAATGCGAGACCCTTTCGCCAGCCGGAGCATAGAAAACTTTTATCGGGAGCGGCACCAGCTTCACGCCGCGCCATGCGGCACGCACAAGCACCTCCAGTTCAAACTCGTACCTGCCAGTTATGAAAGTCATATCCTTCAGTTGTTTAAGAGGATAACAACGAAAACCGCACTGTGTATCCGACAAGTCCTGTCCTGTTTCAAAACGGAACCAGAAATTAGAAAACTTATTTGCGAAAGTATTCTTGCCCGGCATATTCTCTTGGTTAAAATCTCTCACACCAACGATAAAGGCCCCAGGCTCTTTTTCCAACGCATCCGCAAAAGCTGGCACATCGTCCACAAAATGCTGTCCGTCAGAATCCATTGCAATTGCATAGTCAAAACCATTTTCAGCTGCAAAACGCAAACCAGTTTTCAAAGCCTCACCTTTTCCCCGGTTCTCTTCGTGCGTCAACACCGTTATGCCCTCAATACAGTCCAGCACATTAGCGGTAGAGTCTGTCGCCCCGTCATTAACCACAACAACGTCCGAACAAACACACCGTGCCTGCTCCACAACAGAACGCACAGTCTGCTCATTATTATACGTAGGAATAAGAATGCAGCATTTCAGTTGCATTAATCTATCTTTAACATCCATACTTGTCTGTCTCAAATTTCCTCTTTATTAATTCGTGCAAAAATAATTTTTTAACTCTAAAAAATCATAAATTTTATGACAAAAAGCCCAAAACAGGACATTTTATGACCCAAATCAAAAAAAATTACATTTTTTTGACAAAAATCACATAAAAAATTTGGAGATTAAATAAAAAACTCCTTATCTTTGTGCCAAGCAAACAAAACAGGTAGATTTTTTTCATAGTTAAGGTTTAGGTTAAATGGGTTGAGGGAAGCTGTGAAGCTTCCCTTGATTTTTCATGCTTTACACATGCGTACTTTAGAAGTCGCACGATTTTCCTTTTTTAGTTACCATAGAATGATTTTTTAATTTATTTGTATCTTTGCCGTATCAGGCTTCGTGCCAATAGTTTTTTTCATTGACACTCTGTGAGAAGAATCTGTTTTAAATTTTCTAAAATATTTAGTTAAGCATCAGGACTGCGTTTACTATGTTTCTGAGAGGGTATTTGCGCTTTCGTGCTTGCACGTCTAAAAATTTTTCTATAACTTGCCACCGATTATCAGTGATATTTGATGGATAATGATTCATTTCTTTGTTTTTTTTGCACCCTTAAAGTTACGAAAAATTATCCATTTATCAAACTGATAATCAATATTTAAGTATAATTTTGAGAGTTTTTTCAACCTCTCTAATTAGTTTTTAATTAAATTTGAACAGCTTCTAAATAATTTATTGGTATGAAAAAAATAAGAATCGTATGCATTTTTCTTCTTGGTGTTTTATCATATTCTGCGAAAAGTGATGAATTTAAAAAATACTTTTCAAGAGAAATAGATTTGCCCGTTTATGATTACTTATCATTGAGTAAGGATTATTCATTCGACAATGATGTTGTTGTAAATGAATTGGTGAAAATTGATTCTGTGGATTATGGCATATCTGAAACGCCAGAATTTCTGGCTAGATATATAATTATAGATATGGAATGGAGTCCAAGAGGTCCAGAAGAAACAACCACATTTAGGTCATCTGTTCATACTTTAGGTTGGATTTCGTTTTCTTCTGAATATAAAGGCTATCTAATCCGTAGCAATTCATTTGAAGGTTATAAGATTGATTTATGGATTTTTGAAAAAGATACACCATTAAATCATATTTGTTTGTTTTTTGGTATAAAAGAAAGAGGCCCAGAAAATTTGAATGATATGACAATCGAAGTGGAATCCAAAATATTAAAAGACAAGACAATAGAATGGCATTGGAATAATTATGGATTGCACACATATTCAATATTCAAGTTGAATCAATATGGTCAGTTTGAAGTGATTGAATCTAGAACAGAGGGAAAATACAATGGTCCATATTCAGAAGAGGATGATGATTCTGATGAATATGATGCAGAAGAAACAAAATTGGTAAGGAAAACTATAGATGATGTTGATGGATATGTTAATGTAAGGAGTAAGCCTAATGCAAATTCAGAAATTCTATATACAATTCCAACAAAAACAAAAGTTTTATGTCATGAGATAAAAGACAGTAACTGGGCAGAGATAGTTGAAGTTGAAAATTCTGAACGTATAGGAGGATATGTCCATAAGAGCAGATTAAAATAAAGTCTCTCTCATTTTAATTTTTGCCACTTCTCAGAATCTGTATAATTTCAAATTCAACTAAGGAAGACAATGATTAATGATTTCGCCCGCCGACACCATAAATCGAATAAACCGACACCAAAATGAAATCGGTCAGTCGACCTCAATCATTTTGGAATCGGCTACCGTCGGAGATAAAGGGTCTACGACCCTTGGAATGAGGAGTTCGGCGTGTGTCGTCAGGTTCGTAGAACCTGTTTCACGAAGTGACGGTAGCCGATTCCTGCACAGCAGGTGTCGGGGATCGGGGAATGATTAATGATTGATGGATGACAAGATAGTGATATATGAGACGTCGGATGGAGAGACAACCATCGATGTGAAGTTGGAAGGTGAGACGGTGTGGCTTTCCGCCAATCAGATGGCTTTGCTATTTGATAGGGATGTGTTAATACTACTCTCTGAAGTTTGTTATATGCAATAAATGGAGAGATATTTTCAAAATTTCTTTATCTTTGTAAAAACTTAAAAGCAGAAATTATGGGCTTATATCTGAATCCGAATGCGGATGCGTTCCAAATGGGCTTGAATACAGAGATTTATGTGGATAAGTCTCTTATTCTGTCAGAACTAAATAAGTTGGTGAGCAGT
>JAGBRL010000078.1 GCA_017632345.1 Paludibacteraceae bacterium | reverse complement strand
GACCCGATTCCAGTTATATTCCAGAGCGGTTATCTAACCATCAGCGGCTATAATGAAAGGTATAAATTGTATTCGCTGGACTTTCCGAACGAGGAGGTGAGAGAGGGTTTTATGCTTTACCTGATGCCATATTACACTTCAGTTTCTGTTAACAAGACAGGCTTTCAAATAAGTTGTTTTGTAGAAGAGGTGAAGTCAGGCGACATCACAGCCTTTATGACCCGTCTCGAATCTTTCTTCGCAAACACACCCTACGACCTTATCAAGGACACTGAAAACCACTACCAGAACGTCCTTTTCATCTTGTGCAACCTCTGCGGACTCTACACAAAAGCTGAGTTTCACACTTCCAACGGACGTGTAGATATGACCATAGAAACACCTGATTACGTCTATATTTTCGAGTTCAAATACAACGGCACAGCCGAAGAGGCGATGACTCAAATTAAAGAGAAAAACTATGCACAACCGTTTCTCGCAAGCGGCAAAAAGATTGCCCTGATTGGCGCGAACTTCAGTGGAGAGACAAGAAACATTGAGAAGTATTTGGAGGAGTGGGTGTAAACAGCTATCTTTAAACATATAATAATCGTTATTTATGAGTGAAAAATTCATTGTAAAAACTAATAAAGGAAAAGCAAAAAGAGAAATTGTTTCAAATTTTTTTGTGGCTTTGTTCGTATGCGTATTTGGTTCCCTATTATCTCTATTATCTGATGATGGTAAGGTTATCTTCTTTTGTTTTTGTCTCTGTAGCATAATACCTTTTTTTACAGCGGTTTACTTTCTCTTGCAGTTTTATTATTGCAAAGAAGACTATATTCAAGTGGATGCAGAAGGCCTCACCCTTGATATACACAGTCGTAGTTTCTTTCCTAAACATTACAAGTATTTCTATCGTTGGGAAAATTTATCTTACTACGTGTTTGATTGTTCGCTTGGTAGAAATCCTAAAGGTGGATTTGAATGGTGGAAGTGTTCTCTTGAATTATACGATTTGAAAAAAATGCTTTTGGAAAAAATAAAATTTCAACCCTTTTGGGGAGACGATATACAACATCTGGATGAGCATGTTGTCAAGCATCTGCCTTTTAAATACGCATACGAATTTGAGAAGCACGGGAAAACCACCTTTCTCGTGAATAAAGCTAAAACAGAAAATCCGTTAGCTTTGCTTTTTTCTATCGGGTTGATGACTCCTTTTGTTGCGTTGTTGGTATTTACAGTCTTAGGGACCACAAACGAAAGCTGGAGTGAAATTGTTTTTTTGGGTGGGTTTGGATTCTTATTTTTCTTATGTGGATTGAATTTGTTTCGTACCCCCTTTGTTACAAAAGATGATTATCTGACAATCGAAAAAGAGCGGATTGAGGTAAACTTACACACGACTGTTCTGTTAAGACACATCCATGAGACTATTTCACATGATAGTTATCACTACTATCTCTGTAATCACACCTCCCCAAAAACTATTACACTATATGAACAAAACAAGAAAAAGGTCTTTTCCTTTAATGCTGACTATTTGGAAAATATCCAGCATCTAAACATGATCTTCAAACTTTTTTTCCATGACAAACAAGATTTTAACCATGCAAAAAAAGTGTCAAAACCTTCAACCTCCATACACCATAAATCACCCCACCCCTAAATCGGTGTTCCCTATCAGTACCTCGATACGGTCGTCATCTTTTATCAGGGGATAAACCTCTTTCACAAACCAGTCTGCCAACGACTCGTCGCGACGGACTTTAGTTCCGTTGTTACAGAAAAGGTTGACGCTCATATATTCGAAATGCTTTTTCGCCAGTTCGATATCTGTAATGATACGCTCCTTTGTGTCGCCTTGCGTGCAGACCAGCAGACAGACTCCGCTGAAATATTTTGCCACATCTGCAACAGTCACATCAGCGGGAACACCCTTGTTCCACTGCCTCCTGCGAACGCCGTCGAACGACTCGATACCGCAACGGAACTTAACCCTTGCAGGTGCAAAACGTTTGGCAAACTCCTCCAACCGATTGCGATACATATAGTGCATTTCGAACCAAATCGTGTGGATTTTTTTCTCATCCACCACTTTTTTGATTAGCTCCAACGTCTGCTCGTCCAGTTCAATTCCAGAGCCTGAATTTATCACGTCCAGCACACCATACTTGCCTGTCACCCGATTCAAAACCTTACGATTCACCTCAAAAGGATTGTCGCTCACATCGGTGTGATAATCACAGAACGAGCACTTTGCCCACTTGCATCCCAAGCCTTGCAACAGCACAAACTCACGGGGCATTTTTGTCGAAATCTCTGCGTAACGTTCCATGACTAAATTCGCTCCATTCTTTTAGACAGAAAACCAATTGCAGCATACGCCATCGGAGTTCCTAAAAACGCCTCTATCAGCAACTTTGCAAAATACTGCGTGATAATCATCAGAATCAGATCCGCCACTGGCACAACGCCTGCAAAAGCTATCAGCACAAACGGAACAGTATCTAAAAGGTAACCCACAACGGAGCTTCCGATTGTGCGCACCCAAAGACGTTTTCCTTCAGTCTTCTGCTTAATTTTCTCCATCAGCCATGCGTTAGAAAGTTCACCGCAGACAAATCCCACCAGCGAGCCTATCACGATACGAGGCACATACGTGAAGATGTGTTCATACGCAGCAGAAGTCTCCGCCATATAGTCCGGAGCAGGCAGCCACACCCCAATCATAGTGCAGACCACAAGGATGATATTGCAGACGAAAGTCATCCAAATCACCTTCTTCGCCGTTTTGTAGCCCCACATCTCGGTGAGCACATCACCCAGCATATAGGCGAAGGGGAACGTTATCGTCCCCGCATCAAAATAGAAAAGATTAAAGAAACCTATGACCTTGACAGCCATGATATTAGAGACCAAATACATGGTCACGAAGAGCGACGAAACAATCATCAACATAGACTGACTGTCCGTTCGGTTTTTGAAAGGGTTTTCCGATACCTTGTTCATACGATTAATTTTTTGCGCAAAGGTAACAAGATTTTTTCATAAAGCAAGCGCATCACATTAGACAGCAGAACAAAAAAAAGTCCGCAATACTTTAATTGCAGACTTTCTTTAACTTTCATCATTTACTTAGAAGTAGTTGTGCATCGCGAGACTACACTAGTCTCGCCACCAGAAGTAGCCTCCACCACTCTATCAAAAGAGATAAACCAGCCGGTCTTTTCATCAAAAACAACAGTTTCCTTGATAGCCATTGTACTTTCTTCCTTCTTCAGTTCATCCAGCGTCTCCTTTATCTTATCCTCGAACATACTTGGCTGAACGCCCATGGATTTAGCCATATTATTCATTGTTTCTCTTAACATTTTCTCTGAAGTTGCAAACATCTTCTCTGCCGAAATATTTGCAGTCAGCACAAAAGTTTGCTTGCCCTCCAACGAGCCCACTCTTACCTTTGTTTCCACATCATCAAAAACTGTTATCATCACAGTAAAATCTCTCTTGATAACATTCTCTTTCTTATCGTCGAACTTCTTGTTCATGTACCAATAGACATTTTGCATTTCAGACAAATATTTGTCTTCTGCATCCTTCTGGCTAGAACCCACCAGAGATTCCACCAGAGCAGCCATCAAACCTTTTCCAAACAGAGCGTTCAAGTCCTGATAGTTTTCAAAATGTCCGAACTCACCATTTTTATTCAACGAGAACTTATAAACAAAATCATTCATAGCCGTCGTAACCGAATCACCTAACATCATTTTCATTGCCTGATAAGAGTGGCTCGCTGTATCAGTAATAGCCAATTGGTAATCCATCAGATATTTATCTTTCTCCACTGAATTAACAGCCACATACATTGCATGATTCAATATCTCTCCATCTTTATCCACTGTCACGCAATCGTATTTACGAACGTCACCAGCTTTCCAGCCCTGAGGCTTCACCACAATTTCTGCAGCATTGGCAAAAGCGGCAAACGCTACCGCCACAATAAATAAACCAACCTTTTTCATTTTTAATTTTAATTTATATTAATTATTAATTTTCAATCATTTAGCAGTTATTGAACGTCGTGAACTCACAATCGTTTTCCCCTCAGCCGCACTGGTAGTCTCCACCACTCTGTCGTAAGAGACAAGCCAGCCGGTCTTTTCGTCAAAAACTACAGTTTCTTTTATTGCCATTGAGTTTTCTTGTTTCTTTAGTTCGTCCAACGTCTCCTTTATCTTGGCATCGAACATACTTGGCTGAACACCCATGGATTTAGCCATTTCGTTCATTACATCTTTCAGAGCTTTCTCAGACGCAGCAAACACTATCTCCTCAGACAAATCTGCAGTCATCACAAATGTAACTTTTCCCTCCTGCGCGCCAGCTCTCACTTTCACCTCCACATCTTTAAAGACTGTGATTTTCTCTGTAAAATTTCTCTTAAAAACATTCTCTTTCTTCGAATCGAACTTTTTGTTCATATACCAGCAAATATCCTTGATTTCCGGCACTATTTTGTTTTCAGCATCCTCTTGGCTCGTCCCTATCATAGATGTCATTACAGACTCAAACAGACCGCCGCCAAACAGACCTGCCACATCTTTGTAATTTTCAAAATGACCGAACTCGCCATCTTTAGACAAAGAGACCTTGTAAACAAAATTGTTCATTGCCTCTGCAATCGAGTCGCCTAACATCATTTTTAGCCTCTTATATTGATTTTCCGATGAGTCAGAAACACTTTTGTAATCAATCAAGTACTTGTCTTTCGCCACTGAACTGACAGCCAAACTCATGTCGTTTCTATCAATTTCACCATTATTGCTAACCGTTACACAATCATAACTGCGAGAATCTCCGGCCTTCCATCCGTTAGGTTTAACAACAAAATTTTCTGCACTTACCGCAATAGACAACAAAGCGGCAACCGACAATAATACAATCTTTTTCATTTTTACTTTTTTTATATAAAAATCCATTATTTTATCAACACCAGCGAGCAACCAGAACCATGTCAAAGTCACTGCCAATATGTTTCACACTTGTGCAAAGTTAGCAAAACTTTCTTAACCCGCAATATACAGACTAGCTTCGCAATACGGCAAACTTATTAATATTTCAACCATAGATACAATCTATAGAAAAAAGCATCACTTTCTTGGTTATTTTTTATAAATTTGCGTCTTACAAAATTAGTGCAAATGAACAAAACAAATCACCAAAGAGGATTATATCTACTTTTTGCCACAGAGATGTGGGAAAGGTTCAGTTATTACGGCATGCGCGCTCTGTTCGTGCTTTACCTTACAAAAGCTTTGTTAATGAACAAAGAGGCGGCGTCCAATCTTTACGGCAATTACACCGGGCTCGTGTACTTGTCGCCACTAATCGGCGGATATTTAGCAGACCGATATTTAGGCAACCGCAAATCCATCATCAGCGGCGGCGTTCTCATGGCAACGGGACAGTTCTTGCTCTTTTTGAGCGCTTCAAACCTGAATAATTTCCAGATTGCTAACACATTGATGCTTATAGGATTAGGCTTATTAATAATAGGAAACGGCTTTTTCAAGCCAAACATATCCACAATGGTAGGAGAACTATATGAACAGAACGACAAACGCAAAGACTCCGCCTACACAATTTTTTACATGGGCATCAATCTCGGAGCATTCTTTTCACCTTTAGTGTGCGGTTCGTTTGGGGAGACAGAAGACCCTTCGGATTTCAAGTGGGGCTTTCTTGCCGCATTTGCAGGAATGGTCATCGGCACATTGATTTTCATCTTGTTCAAAGACAAATACCTTATCAGTCCGGAAGGTAAAGAGCTTGGCTTGTCAGTCAGCAAAACCAAAGCAATAGCAGAAGAAAAGCCTGTCAGCTTTACAAGGCCGCTCATGTTTCTGCTACTTGAAGCCGTGCTGTTCGTCAGCCTCTTTTACATATTTGACGGCGACATCTTCGGAGCCTCCATATTCAGTCTGTGCATAACCGTGCCGGCTTTCGTTATAACCGACGCAAGCCTGACCAAAAGCGAGAAGCGTAAAATTTGGGCAATCTACATCCTTGCGTTCTTCACAATATTCTTTTGGTCCGCTTTTGAACAAGCAGGAGCGTCGCTCACCTACTTCACAGACGAGCAGACAGACAGGGTTATATTCGGCAAAGAGATAAAGACAAGCTTCTTTCAGTCGCTCAACGCAATATTCATAGTGATGATGGCTCCGTTGTTCTCCTCCATGTGGTACTTTTTTGAACGGAAAGAGATACACATCAGCTCAACAAAGAAACTGGCAACAGGTATCTTGCTGCTTACATTAGGCTTCTACATTCTTTCTTTAGGCGTGAAAGACTTGTCGCCCAGCGAAAAAGTGAGCATGTTCTGGATTACAGGACTCTATTACATACTGACACTCGGCGAGCTATGTCTGTCACCGATAGGACTGTCACTAGTCAACAAGCTATCGCCAATACGATTTGCCTCGCTTATGATGGGCGTATGGTACTTATCTTCCGCCACTGCAAATAAATTTTCAGGAACCCTAAGCACGCTTTACCCGGAGATAGACCATAAGACCGGTGAAATTATAAAAGCGACAGAATTTTTAGGCTATCAGATCAACTCGCTGCACGACTTCTTCATGATATTTGTCTATTTTGCAGGCTTTGCCGCCATTCTGCTGTTTCTGACATCAAGTAAATTAGACAAACTGATGAATGACTGATGACGCACTTAAGGCAGCTTCTATAAATTAGGACGAGATGATTTTGAAGAGCATTTAGCTTAGGTTGATTATATCGCGAGGGAGCGATGCGGGCATCGTGACTAAGTGATATGAGCAAGATAAGCAAAATGAATTCAAAAGCATCCGAAACGGAAATTATGACACAAATAATAAAAATCGTAATTTATAGAAGTTGCCTAAAAAAAGCGGAGCGGCGACCTCACGTTCACCGCTCCGTATTTTTTTATCAAACAAGGCAACTTATACAAGTTACACTTCAGAAATCAATCATTTTGCAGTGGCAGCCTTAATATCCACAAGTTCAATAGAGCACCTTACCGGTGTTCTTGACGGCACGCAATCCTTATACCCAGACACGCTAAACGCGAGATAAGACGGCACGATAAAGTCGCCGCTACCGCCTTTGCCGAGCATCATCAAAGCCTCTTCAAAGCCCTTTTCCAAAGAGCCGGCACCAAGTTTCTTCACCACCTCTTTTTCTTTGATATAAGGACAAACAGTCCCGTCAAGCAAAGAGACCGTATATCTGAACGCCACAACGCTCTTGCTTTCAGGCTTCGCTCCTCCCTCTTCGGTAATCTTGTAACGCAAACCCGAAGGAGTCTGCCGCATATCCAAGTTATTAGCAGAGACAAACGAATCGATTTCCGCCATCTCAAACTCAACAAACCCTTTGTTAAACTCCATCATATCCTCAAAATAAGTGTCTTTAGGCAACTTATTGGCAGGGACCTGCGGGGCGCCGTCCTTACACGCCGCCAACACAAGAGCCGCAACAGACACAAGAGCCACGCGCTTCATCATACACTTACAATTTAGTTTCCAACAACATAGTCTGATACTCGGCCAAAGCCTTTTCAAACATATCCACCGTCTCTTCCATGGACCTGTACGACTCGCCGCCGGCCGCGTTAAGATGTCCGCCGCCACCATAAACCTTTGCAGAAAACTCATTTGCAGGGAAATCACCCCGAGACCTGAAAGACACCTTCACCTTTTCCGCATCCTCCGTAAAGAAGGCCGAGAACACGATATTTTCAATTGAGAGCGGCATGTTCACAAACCCTTCCGTATCGCCCTTTCTGTGGCTGAACTTTTCCAGTTCCTCCTTAGTAAGGGTAATAAGCACGGTTCTGTATTCAGGGAACACCCTCATCTTATTGTTAAGAGCGTAGCCCAGCAACTGGAAACGGCTAAGCGAATGATTGTTGTTAACCTTGTCGTATATAGCGTCCTTATCAACGCCCTTCTTCAGCAGCTCGGATATGATGCTGTAGATTTCAGAGCTGTTAGAGTTATAAGTGAAAGCGCCAGTATCCGTCATCATACCGGTGTATATACATTCGGCACAAGCCTTGCTCATCTCTGTGAAATACCCCATACGGCATATTAACCTGAAGATCATTTCGGACGTTGACGATATATTCGGATAAGAGATTATCACGTCAGCAAAATTACCCGGATACAGATGGTGGTCAACAAGAATCTTTGTAGCCTTAGCGTCCGCCACAAAAGCGGCCATCGCCCCTATCCTGGTAAGCACATTGAAATCCAGAGCAAATATCAGGTCAGCTTCATTGAAAACCCTTTCGCACCGTTCACGCTCCTCTTCAAAATTCACGACACGCGCGACACTCGGCATCCACTTTAAAAACTTAGGATAAGAATTAGGCACAATCACCGTGACCGACTTGTCTATGGAACGCAAAAAATGAGCAAATCCAAGAGAAGAGCCCATAGCGTCGCCGTCTGGAGAGGTATGCGTAACAATAACTATGTCAGACGCATTCAAAATGTAAGACTTGGTTTTCTGAATTAAATCTTCTTCTATAATTTTTGTAATCATAAGCCCTAAGTTTAATGTCCCACAAAAGTAGAAAAAAATAAATTAAAAAAAACACTTGAGCCGAAAGAATCGCAGCGAAACCCGAAGTTATTTTCTTAACGTTTTCTGGCGAAACCGCATTCGTGCGGCAGACCTCGAAAAAACAATGGTTTCGCAGAGCCTCCGATACAAAAAAAGAGAAAAATGAGCAATAAAAACAACCTGCTCATGTTTTAAAATTCCAAAATTTAGCATAGTTTGCAAAATTTAGTTATTTTTGCAAAAAATACAATCATTAGACAAAATGCGTATAAAACGACTACATTTATTTCTCATAAAGGACTATCTTGGCGCGTTCTTCGCCACGTTTTTCGTGTGCCTGTTCATCGTGCTGATGCAGTTTTTGTGGAAATACGTTGACGAGATGGTCGGGAAAGGGCTTGAAATATCCGTCCTCTTTGAATTTTTCGGATATGCGGCTCTGTCTCTCGTACCCATGGCGCTGCCTTTGGCAATACTGCTCTCCTCTCTCATGACCTTCGGAAATCTTGGCGAACGCATGGAGCTAATAGCCATGAAGGCCGCCGGCATATCTCTTTTCCGCATCATGAAACCGTTTTTGGTCTTCATAACGTTTATATGCGTCGGAGCTTTCTTCTTCTCCAACGAGGCAATGCCGAAGATTCAGACAAAGCTCTATGTACTGCTGCGTTCTATGAGCCAAAAGTCGCCCGAAGTGGAGATTCCAGAAGGCTCTTTCTACAAAGACATAAAAAGCATAAGCATATACGTGAGGGAGAAGGACAGAGACAGCAAGCTGCTCAAAGACCTTATGATATACAAGTTCCCCGACGAATTTAGCGGACAGTACGGGATCGTTGACAAAGCGACGATAATCACAGCAGACTCCGGACGTCTGAAGATGTCTGACGACAAGCTCAACCTCATTTTGGAACTGTACAGCGGAGAGTCGTTCGAAAACCTGAAAGAGACGCAAGAGAACGCAAAAAACGTGCCTTACAGAAGAGAAACTTTCTCTTACCGGCAGATGCTCATAGACTTCGACTCAAACTTCAACCGCACGGACGAGAGCGCGGCGTCTAACAGATGGACGTGCAAAGACCTCGACGCGCTGACGTACGCAGTCGATTCTTTGACCAAACGTTCTGACAGCATCAACAGGAGGACCACGGAGATGTTTGTCAACGAACGGTACTTCAACCGTGTAGCAGGCGTAGAGAACTTGCCGCTCGCAGAGTTGACGAGTTCTATTGCGGACAAAAGTTCGTACAACATAGATTCGCTGTTCAGCAAAAAGAACACCATAGTGAAGAAAGATATTCTGAACTATGCGACAATGCACGCGAATCAGAACATGGAGGATTTGAAAAACAAATACATCGAAAGAGAAAGAATGATAGACCGCAACACGCGCAGACATGACATAGAAAGGCACCGCAAGTTCACGCTCTCGTTTGCCTGCCTCGTGTTCTTCTTTATCGGCGCTCCTCTTGGAGCTATCATCCGAAAAGGAGGGCTTGGAGTGCCGGTCGTGATATCGGTGTTCCTGTTCATCATATACTACATCATAGACAACATGGGCTATAAGATGGCTCGCGAAGGTGTCTGGCACGTGTGGTCTGGAATGTGGCTAAGTTCTGCAGTATTGTTCCCTCTGGGAATATATCTTACATACTTGGCGGCAACAGACTCTATGATTTCGATAAACACTAACTTCAAATCATTGTTCAAACGCAAAAAGAAGATAGATACGGAAAATCCGAACTTTAAGCAAACCTCCGCAATTGACGAAGGTACAGAGGATGGTGACGACGAATCTGCAAAAGACAGTGATATTACACCGAAAGAAATAATTTAAAACAAAATGGATAAATTCAAACTAAATACTATCGAAGAGGCGATTGAGGACTTCCGTAACGGAGAGTTCCTGATTGTTGTTGATGACGAAGACCGCGAAAACGAAGGCGACTTCATCGTGGCGGCAGAGAAAATCACACCCGAAAAAGTAAACTTCATGCTCAAGGAGGGTCGCGGAGTTTTGTGCGCGCCTATTACTATAAAACGAAGCATCGAGCTGGAAATACCTCATCAGGTGGGCAACAACACATCAATTTTAGGCACTCCGTTCACCGTGACTGTTGACAAACTCGAAGGATGCACTACCGGGGTCTCCATCTACGACCGCGCCGCAACAATACAGGCGCTTGCCGACCCGAATTCGACACCTGCCACTTTCGGTCGTCCGGGGCACATCAACCCGCTTTACGCGCAGGACAAGGGGGTGCTCAGGAGAGCCGGACATACAGAGGCGGCTGTTGACTTGGCTCGACTTGCAGGGCTTCAGCCCGCGGCTGCTCTGATCGAGATTCTTAACGACGACGGAACAATGGCCAGAATGCCTCAGCTTGTGGAAGTGTCTAAAAAGTTCGGGATAAAAATTATAACCATCAGAGACCTTATCGCCTACAGACTTAAGCAGGAGTCGTTAGTAGAAAAAGGTGACATGGTGAAAATGCCTACTGCGTTCGGAAACTTCAAGCTCATACCGTTCAGACAGAAATCTAACGGACTTGAACACATGGCTCTGATAAAAGGAGAGTGGAAAGCTGACGAGCCTATTCTTGTGCGCGTGCACTCGTCGTGCGCCACTGGCGACATTTTCGGCTCTATGCGCTGCGAATGCGGAGAACAGCTGCACGAAGCGATGAAACGCATTGAAGAGGCGGGCAAAGGCGTGCTTGTTTACATGAATCAGGAAGGTCGCGGCATCGGACTGATGAACAAGATAAAGGCTTACAAGCTGCAAGAAGAGGGACTTGACACAGTTGACGCAAACGTCCATCTCGGATTTCAGCCTGACGAACGCGACTACGGTGTAGGCGCTCAAATCTTAAGAGAACTTGGCGTTAACAAAATGCGTCTGATGACCAACAATCCGGTAAAAAGAATAGGCCTTGAAAGTTTCGGCCTTGAAATCGTTGAGAACGTTCCGATTGAAATAACTCCGAACTGCCACAACGAATTTTACATCAAAACAAAAAAGGTGCGCATGGGCCATACTTTGCACATCTGATGCTGACGCAAAACTTGCGTCTTCTCGCTGAAACTAAAAAAGACTTAAATTCTTTAATGTAAAAAAATGACTAAACTTAGTGTCAATATAAATAAGGTAGCCACGATACGCAATGCGCGTGGCGGCAATGTGCCTGATATCCTTAAAGTTGCGAAAGACTGCGAAGCTTTCGGCGCGGAGGGAATCACGGTTCACCCAAGACCAGACGAAAGGCATATCCGATACAAGGACGTGCTTGACCTGAAAACTGTGGTGTCAACAGAGTTCAACATAGAAGGCTACCCAAGCCCTGAGTTCATAGAACTTGTGAAGCTCGCTAAGCCTACGCAGGTCACACTGGTGCCAGATGCTCCTGACGCTATAACATCGTCGGCAGGATGGGACACTATCGCTAACGAAGACTTCTTAAAGGAGGTTATAGAAGAGCTGCAGGCCGAAGGCATCCGCGTGTCAATCTTCATAGACACCAACTTGGACAACATCCGCAACGCCGCAAAGACCGGAGCTGACAGAGTGGAACTGTACACCGAACCGTTCGCCTCTGAATATACGTCAGACAGAGAGGCGGCGATAAAGCCTTTCGTCGAGGCTGCGAAAGTGGCAAAAGAGGCGGGTCTAGGTGTCAATGCAGGACACGACCTGAGTCTGGAAAACCTTCAGTATATGCACGAGAATATACCTTGGCTGAAGGAGGTCTCCATAGGACACGCCCTCATATCTGACGCGTTATATTTGGGACTTGAACAGACAATAAAAATGTATAAAGATTGTTTAAAATAAAGAAGTGAAACAAAAAAACAATAAAGAGCAATGAATTTAACTGTATTATTACAATCTATGGCTGCCGACTCTATGGTGTCGGTGACTGAGCAGGCTGCAGCACAGAATGCAGAGCTGAACTTGTTGGACATGGCCATGAAGGGAGGCTGGATAATGATTCCGCTGCTACTTCTCTGCATCATCGCAGTGTATATTTTCATCGAAAGGCTTGTGGTGATACGCAAAGCTTCTCGCAAAGACTCTTCGTTCATGAACAGAATCAAAGATTACATCAACGAAGGGAAAATAGACGCAGCTCTGACTCTTTGCCAGAACACGGACACTCCTTACGCGCGCATGATAGGCAAAGGCATCTCTCGCCTAGGCCGCCCTATGAACGACGTTATGGTCGCCATTGAAAACGTAGGCAACCTTGAAGTCTCAAAGCTTGAAAAAGGGCTTTCGATTGTTGCCACAATATCTGGCGGCGGACCTATGATCGGATTCCTCGGCACTGTTGTCGGAATGATCGAGGCTTTCTATAACATGGCTAATGCAGGGAACAACATAGACGTTACAAACCTTGCCGGCGGTATATACACCGCAATGGTCACTACCGTTGCCGGCCTTATAGTCGGAATCGTAGCTTACTTCGCTTACAACTATCTGATTACGCTTGTTGACAAAGTTGTGAGAGACATCGAGGCTCACGCTCTTGAATTTATGGATATTTTGAACGAACCGGCAAACTAACTGCCCTAAATTTTAAAAGAGTATGAGTCTGAAAAGAAGAAACAAGGCCGACGCAAGCTTCAATATGTCGTCAATGACAGATATTGTCTTCTTGCTTCTGATCTTTTTCATGTTGACATCAACTGTAGTTCACCCGAACGCTATAAAGATTATGCTGCCGCAAAGCAAACAGCAGACATCTGCGAAACCGCTCACAAGAGTGATTATAGACAAAGAACTGAACTATTACGTCGCTTTTGGAAAGGAGAAAGAACGCCCGATAGTATTTGACGAACTTGAAGCTTTTCTACAAAGCAGAAATCTGGCTGAGCCTGAAATGTACGTCGCTCTTTACGCGGACGAAACCGTTCCTCACGGCGAAGTCGTGAAGGTTCTGAACATTGCTAACGTGAACAAGTTCAAGTTGGTAATCGCGACTCGGCCTTCTAAATAACATTTAATATGAAATTAGAGAAATCTAAAATAATCGGAGCCATAGGCACTATAACGGTGCATGCGCTGCTGCTTTTAGTCCTTCTTTTCATGACTCTTCCTAACCTAGAGCCTGAAGAGGAGGAAGGGCTTGCTGTCGCTATGGGAACCGACCTGACTGGCGGCGACGACCTTTTTGAACCAACTCCAGCCTCCGAAGTTGAAGGCGCGGAATCATTGCAGCCGGCTCCTGAACAGCCTGCCGCCCCAGAGGAAGCTCTCACTCAGGATTTGGAGGAGTCCGTTTCTATGTCTGACTCCAAAAAGAAAAAAGAGGAGGAGAAAAGACAAAAGGAACTTGCTGAACAGAAGAGAAAAAAAGAGGCTGAGCTAGCCGAACAGAGACGGAAGGAAGCTGAGAAGAAGGCGATAGAAGACGCAAAACGTAAAAAAGCTGAAGAGATTGGGAACCGCGCTAAAAGCGTATTCGGCGGCTCCGGCTCCGGCGGTGTAGGAAATGACCAGGCATCGGCCGGAATTGGTGACGGCGGAGGCAAAGGAAGCAAAGGAAATCCGTTCGGCGGAACAGACTCAAAAAGCGCAGACGGGGCTTCTAAGTCCGGAACAAACAGCTCTTGGTCGCTTGCCGGAAGAGCTTTGAGCGGAAAACTTGCAGAGCCGTCTTACAGCGTATATGAAGAGGGCAAAATCGTTGTGCAGATTATTGTTGACAAATCCGGCTCTGTGATAAGCGCAGAGTGCGGTGCCGGAACGAACTTAGACAACCCTACCCTGCGAAAGGCTGCAGTAGAGGCTGCCCGAAAAACTAAATTTAATGCGATACGCTCCGGAAACAATCAAAGCGGAACTATCACGTACAATTTCAAATTAGAATAAATTACGTGTCGCAATTTATGGTGGTTACCTAAATTGATATTCAAACTTATTAAAGTGCCAAAATTTGCTTTTCCATGCAATTTTGGCATTTTTTTTTCAAAAAATAACTGCAAAAGCTTTTTCAAACAAATAAAATCACTAATTTTACAAAAGAATAAGAAACAGACAGACTTAATCTTGCGCTTATAGTGCAGGAAAAAGTCTCTCATAACTACAAATAAATAATACAATGAAAAGCAAAAAAGCAGTTGTGTTTTTGGCCAACGGATTCGAAGAGGCCGAAGCGTTAGTTCCGGCAGATTTGTTGAGGAGAGCAGGTGTGGAGGTGACTTTGGTTTCCATCAACGACAACAAATCGGTAATCGGGTCTCACAACATCAATGTGACAGCAGACGAGCTTATGGCGGATGTGGACTGCTCTGTATTCGACTTGCTGATGCTGCCCGGCGGGCCTGGCCATAAAAACTTATATGCGTGCGAAAGGCTAAAAGACATCTTGCGAAAGGCCAACGACGACAAAAAGATCATAACAGCAATATGCGCCGCTCCGATGGTTATTGGCGACATGGGGCTGCTCAGCGGCGAAGCTGCGACATGCTTCCCAGGCTACGAAGCTTATCTCAAAGGAGCTGATGTGCAGAACAGCAAAGCTGTTGTCTCGTCAAACAGGTTTGTCACAGGACGCAGCGCGGCGGCAGCTATCGAATTTGGTCTTGCTCAAATAGAAGCGCTGTGCGGCGAAGAGGTCAAAAATAAAGTGGCTAAGGAAATTATATTCTAATCAAGCAAGCTTTTATTTCTGCTATTATTAAATAATATTTAGCATCAAAGCCTCTATTTTTTATTTTTTATAACTATATTTGTGTACAAAAGGGCAGTTTCAAACTGTCTTGACATATTTTTAAAGTTTTTAATGTATGGCAGTAGAAATTAACGACTCGAATTTTGAAGAATTATCAGCAAAGGGCCAGCTTATGTTGGTTGACTTTGGGGCTCAGTGGTGCGGACCTTGCAAGGCAGTCTCTCCAATCGTTGACGAATTGTCTGACAAATACGGGAGCGAGGCGGTAATCGGCAAAGTTGACATTGATGAGAGTCCTGACCTTTGCGAGAAGTTTGGTATTCGCAACATCCCGACCATTCTGTTTATCCGTGACGGAGAGGTTGTCGATAAGATTGTAGGCGCCGTTGCGAAAGAAAAAATTTCGGAAAGACTTACGGCTCTCATATAATAGAGCCGCAAGTTTGGTCATGATTTTTTTTAGTTTGTCTTTATAATGAAAAGGCTATAATTTATTATTGATTGTCAAACACACACAATACACTTTTTGAATTTTCTTATATAATTTTCGTCTATGGCAAAGGTTGTAGTACTCTCCGGGGCAGGCATCAGCGCTGAAAGCGGTTTTAGCACATTCAGAGACTCTGACGGTCTGTGGAACAAATTCAAAGTTGAAGATGTTGCCACACCGGAAGGGTATGCAAGAAACCCTCAGCTTGTACTGGATTTCTACAACGGACTGAGACGCGACTTATATAAGGCTGAGCCAAACAAAGGACATTTGGAGCTAGCAGAGTTGGAACGTGATTTCGATGTTTCTATCATAACTCAGAACGTAGATGACCTGCATGAACGAGCAGGAAGTTCGGATGTGCTGCATTTGCACGGAGAATTAAAGAAAGCAAGAGCATGCGGAGACCCTGAAATGATAATAGACCTGACAGAAGGCGAAGACATCGGCATCAACGACAAAGCGCCTGACGGCTCTGCCCTACGCCCACATATAGTGTGGTTCGGAGAGGCTGTCCCTAATATCTCTTTAGCTCAAGATTTGGTGAAACAGGCAGACATTTTCCTTATTGTCGGGACTTCATTGAACGTATATCCCGCAGCAGGACTGATAAGCTACGTCAGACGCGGCACGCCTATCTTTCTTGTTGACCCGAAGCCCGTGTCTGTTCCTCACTATCTTGATGTACGTATTATTGCGAAAAAAGCATCCGAAGGAGTTGCCTGCTTCGCAGATATGATTAGACATTTAAAATAAATAAGCAATGTTTTCTTCTGTTATAAACTACATGAGCCAGTTCCATCCCATCTATCATCTGAAAGATGAGCTTTCGCAATATATGGAACGCAGACATTTTCCAAAAAAATCCATTCTTCTGAATGCTGGAGAGATTGCAGACTACACGTTCTTTTTGGAACATGGGCTTATGAGAGCCTTTATCGAAAAAGACGGCAATGAAATCACCACTTGGGTCGCGCACGAATCTATGTTCGTAACTGCCATCCAAAGCTTCTATTCTCAAAACCCGTCTTTCGAATCTGTAGAGACGCTAGAAAACTGTTCTATTGTCCTTATCAAATACAAAGACATGATGACGTCTGCAATAAAAGACCATGACTTCTGTCTTTGCATGTTTAATATGCTGCAAAAGTATAACATATTCAGAGACAACAGAACTTATATGCTCCGTTCTTTCTCTGCCTACGAAAGGTACGAATGGATGATTCAGCACGACCCGGATCTGGTTAGGCGCACGACTAACAAAGTTATGGCGTCTTATCTTGACATCAAACAAGAAACGCTAAGCCGCGTGCGAACACAGATGAAAAAAGAGGGTATCTTAGACAAGCTGAAAATTTAAGGGCTGAGCAATACTTGTGAGATATACTTCTTTAATTTTGCTAAAGATGATTCAGAAAGACGTTTTGTTTATGATTGATTATATTATGAAGAAACGATGCCAGCATTGTAACTGAGATGATATAATCAAGATAGACAAGACGTCCTCGATCTAACTCTGGACGTCTTCTTTTATAGAAGTTGCCTAAAAAAAACGAGGCGTGTCGCACGACACACCTCGTCTCTGATTTTTTCACACTAAAACCTCTTAAGGTTAAGATTACGTCTAAATTTCAATGTTACGTTTTCTGTTGACAAATATAAGCCATAAAGAACTTATGAATGTGTTAAATTTGTTTCATTATAGGGCGTTTTTTGATACATCTTCTTTATGGTAAAAAAGCAACCTCTTTTTGGTATTTTTCACTACTTTCTGACAAACAACACTTTAATTTACTAATAATGAAAACTAACAGGCTCCATTTTTCTTTAAACAGATTCGCCGCAGGACTGCTTCTGTCTCTGTGCTTAATTTCTTGCAAGGAAGAGCGAGCGACGTCTGACTTCAGGCAGAAAATACGCGATGTAAACACGATTGAACTTGCAGAAGTGACGTTCTCTAAAGTTTATACCATAAAAGATATGTCCGACGACTCTCAAGAGCAAAAAGGCTCCAAGACTCTAAACGAAACAATAGAGCAACTAACCAAATTGGCGGCTGAAAAGCTAAAGATTGGTGAAAGAGTTGGAGTTTACGGTCTAAGAAAAACATATTCCGCTTACATAGATTTGTCCAAACTAGAAGACGAAGACATCGTCATTTCGGACAAACAAGTAACCGTCAACCTGCCAAAAATTGAAATTCGAATGCTGGGCAACGACTTCAAGCCTGAAACATATTTTGAGCAGGCTACTCTTTTACGCTCTAAAATAACTGAAGAAGAGCGTGTCGCTATGAGGCAGAAGGCAAACGACATGCTAATAAAAGAGCTGAGCGACAGCAAAGAAAAGAGTTTTGAAAAGCTGAACAAAGAGGCGGAACAAAAAGCGACAGCATGGTTCACCGCTACCCTGAAAAGCTGGGGCTTTCAAAATGTATCTATCAATTTCAAAAAGTAAGTCATGCAAAAAAAACATATATTAATTCTTGCGGCAATTTCCGTCATCTGCATATTTGCACTTCTAAAGCTTTCAGAAGGAAGGGCTGCCCATGCAGACTCTGAAGTCACAGTCTCTGAAATAAAACAGATTGCGCGCCTCAACACAGTGCAGGCCGAAGAGGATTTTGTATTTATTGACACCATAGGTAACATTGGTGTTGTGTACGTCACCACCGCCAACATAAACATTAATTTTGACGTTGACAGCCTTAAATTCAACGAATCTAATGACACTCTATTTGTAAAGATGCCTCAACCATCGGTATCAATACATCAGACAAAGGAGGAGTTTGTCACTGCATTTTACACTGACTCGAAGGTGAAATTATGGTCTCCGGACATAACACCGGAATTAAGCGCTGAATTTCATAAAAACATGGAGAAGAAACTGTTCAAAAAAGTTTGTCAAGGCAACCTTGTAAAACGAGCGTCAGACAACGCCAAAAGCAATATGAAAAGCTTATTTTCCGCATTCCAGAAAACAATAATTATAGTTGACAACTTTTAGCTTAGGCAATATCCATAAATTACGCTTTGTAATCTATGGATATTGCCTTTACAAAAAACGCTGCCTTTTTACAGACAGCGTTTTTTTCTCAAACCTACACACCGCAATCAAACTCTTGCCTTAAGGATTTCCCTCACTTTTTCCGGTGTTATAGTTTTATTTTCGCCAAGCACTGCGCCTCTATCCGCAAGACGTTTCACAACCGGCTCTATGCAATCCTCTGCAAGTCCGTAATCAGACAATCTTGTCTTAACTCCCATGCTCACAAAAAACGCTTCAAGCTTCGCAATAGACTGCTCTATTCTGCTCGCTTCATCACCTTCAGAAACGCCGAACACACGTTCACCCATCTGCATTATCTTCGCGCCCTTTTCGCCTCTCATCACACTAAGCACGCCTGGAAGCACGATAGCCAAAGTCTGACCATGGTCAAGCCCATAAAGCGCCGTAATTTCGTGACCTATCATGTGTGTAGCCCAATCTTCAGGCACACCCTTAGAAATCCATCCGTTCAACGCCCAAGTAGAGGCCCACATCAAGTTAGAGCGAACCTCGTAATCTTCCGGAGTTTTCAAAGCCTGCGGCCCTTCCTCAACAAGAACAGAGAGAATAGACTCCGCGAATCTGTCCTGAACCTTAGCGCCCACAGGGTATGTCAGATACTGCTCTGCAACATGCACGAAAGTGTCCACCACCCCATTGCCAATCTGGCGAGGAGGCAACGAATAAGTTGTTTCAGGGTCAAGCACTGAGAACTTAGGAAGCACAAGACGAGAATTAAAATCACGTTTTTCCTTAGTTGCGTCCTTAGTAATAACCGCGCCGGAGTTCATTTCAGAACCAGTAGCCGGCAAAGTCAGCACAACGCCAATCGGCAGCGCATTAGACGGCTGTTTTCCTTCCACCAAAATGCCCCAAGGATCACCCTCTACAAACTGAGCAGCAGCGATAAGCTTAGTTCCGTCAAGCACAGAACCTCCTCCTACAGAAAGCAAGAAGTCAATCTTTTCTTTTTTGCAAAGCTCAACGGCCTTCATGCACGTCTCAAAGTGCGGATTCGGTTCTATTCCGCCAAACTCGAAAAGCTCACGTCCCTCCATCGCTTTTTTCACCTGTTCATAAACACCGTTCTTTTTGATGCTTCCGCCGCCGTAAGTCATAAGCACACGCGCGTCTGCAGGAATCTCCTCGGCAATTTTAGCAATGCTGCCCTTGCCAAAAATAATCTTTACTGAATTTGAAAAACTGAAATTGTTCATCATAATTTTACTGATTGAAACATTTACACAAATTTACTAATGCCACAAATTTAAAAAAAATCCACAACATTTGCCAATTTATCTTCATTAAATTTCCATTAGGTCACAATCACGTTTACAATGGAGATTATTACTCTATTTTTTTCATGAACTTTATCTTTTCTAATTTTTCACAATATTGACATTCGGACTTTATTGCTTTTACAACAATTTCAGGAACCGGCGTCCCTTCATCAGCAACTAAATAGACTTCCCTGTTTATCTCTTCTTCACTAAAATAATCTACGACTTCACTAATACTTAAAGTGTCTTTATGTAGATGTACAGAGAAGTATTGGTCATCTTCCGATAAAAATAGGCTTAAAGTATTTGAAGCTTCAAAGTAAACCTCTTTGCCATTTCTCACTTCTCTTTTCTCATAATCGGCTACACTTCCATCCGAATAATAATATGTCTTACTGTAATCGCCACCATCTCCACATTCATATTCACTTGACTCCATAACCTTTATTCCATTTCTGTATGCCACCACTGCTTCACCTCCACCACCTTCGTCAAAGAACTCCGTAATGTTCACTTCATACACTGCATCAGGCGCATAGTTCCAGTTATTAAAAGAACATGCAATACGGTCAACTTCCTCATAATGATGATTCAAAGGTGACTTAATTTTGAATTTAAGCCTCCTATATCGTTCCCCGCTATATTCATCCGAAGAATCTTTAACAATCACATCCTCTGCAACAAACGAGTCGATTTCAGCACTGTCCACCGCAATTGTATCTGCCAATTTAGGAACAGGATTTGCAAGCACTACACTATCTGCATCTGTCGGTACAACAGCTGCATCTACAACATCATTAGTCCCTGCATTCTTCTGAGAACAAGATGCAAGAGCAAATACAAATAGTAAGAGTCCAATGACATTGAACCGTTTCATTTTGAATGAACGAATAACTACAAGCTTAATCATAGGCATAAAATATTAAATAAATGCAGGCAAAGCCAAAGCCCTGCCTGCACATAAAATTAGAGATATTTATTACTTCTTGCTGTTTTTATCCTTTACCTCCTTTTCAACAACTTTTTCGACAAAGAATTCAAGCACAATGCGTCGGTTCTTGAGTCTGCCAGCTTCGGTCTTATCTGAAGCCAAAGGCTTTTCGCAACCCATACCTTCAATTTCGATACGGTGGCGTTCAACACCCTGCTCAACAAAGTACTCACGCACAAGCATAGCATGCTCTTTAGACAACATATAGCTATAACCTTTGTTCTTCTGGAAGTCTGTGTGACCAACAATCTTCACGAAATAACGTTTGTGATTCAACAAAATCTCAGCCGCAGGCCTCAACACTTTATGCGACTTAGGATTAAGCACCATCAAACCGTTCTTCTCATAAGTCTTAATATTGAACACAACATTATCCACGATAGCCTGCTCTTCTGCAGTCAGTTTGATTGGAACAAGTATAGTATCCAAGTCCACAACCTTGTCCACCTTAGCACAGCCGCTTTCAGTCACGAACTTAACACTGTCCGCCGCAGTACCAAGACATTTGTCCTTATAGTCACAAACACCGTCATTATCAGTATCGACAGCAGCGTCACAACCAGACTCGTTCACGAAGCCAGCAAGCAGTTTGTCAGACTGAGGACAAAGGTCAAGATAATCAGGCACTCCATCAGCGTCAGAGTCAACCGGACAGCCGACAGAGTCAACAGCCACATTATCCGGCGTATCGTCACACTTATCAAGATTATCCGCAACACCGTCGCCGTCAGAGTCATAAGAGTACGCAAGAGTCGCGGTACTATCAATGAACGATTCGATTTCCTTAAACTTGTCTTTTCTGTAGCCAAATATCAAGTTAAGACCGACCGACAAGTCTGCCTGCTTAGTTTGGCTAGGTATAAGAATATCCTCGCTCTTCGCATACTTTAACGGAATATTGTCCATTGCGAAGAACAAGTTCACAGGACCAAGATTAAAGTTCATACCGCAACCAAGATTGCTGAATTTGCCGTCAAGAAGCGAGTAAGTCAACGAAGCAGAGAACGCGTCAGCCGGACGGAAATTAGCCGAAATCATAAGTTCTTCAGAAACATTGCTAGGTCTGAAATAGGTCTTAGACAAAAGGCCAAAACCAATTTTATCCTTCAAGATGCTATATTCCGCTCCAATCAAAGCCTTTGCAGTAAGCCAAGTGCTATAAGAGGACGGATATCTGTCAACCTTAAACAAATCTTCCGCCATCTCCTCATATTTTTCACCATAGTCCGTAGAATCGTCGCCCACATCATAAACAATACCGTCAAACACAAAATCGCCGCGCTTAACCATAGCCTGCACATTATCCTTCCAGCGTATCAGCCCAAGGTCTGTCACACTTGCCGACAACTGCAACTGCGGCAGCAATTTATAAGTAGCGCCAAGATCGAAAGCCACACCATTACCGGAAGCCTTAGTGTAATCAGCGACCTCCAAGTCATCATTAAACTCAACATCTTCGATCATGCTCTTTTCATCAGCCACGAGCGTCACACCCGGACAAGCGATATAAGCCTCCGCATCACCAGTAAACGCCCACTTTTCCTTTCCTATCTCCAACTTCAGGTTGTCAAACTTAGTGATGGCGTTCGCATGACCATAAAGATATTTGAACTTACCACCAACCGTCAGTTTGTCATTAATCTGATAAGAATAACCAAGACCCACTTCGGAGAAAAGCATCGCCGCGACGTTCAGGTCGTCCAGTTCGTACACCTTCTTCTCATCTTCGGCCATACCCACAAGAGCGATTTCCGGTATAGCCTTCGGCACAGACACCTGCACATCAGCGCGAGTAGAGAGATTCACGTTAAAATAAGAGCGTTTCACACGAAACCCGAAGTTAACCAAATCTATATTAAAATCAGAGAACACCCTCAGGTTTCTGCGGTAAGCTTCCAAAAAGTCGTCAACACCGTTTTCGACTGCGCTATGCAGGAAAGTGACAGTCTGCGGCTTTCCGTCCAATGTCACCTTATAAATAACATCATCAAACGTCAAAGAATTATTACCTGCAGCCACATGAAGATTTGTAAGCCCCGGCACACCGATATAGAACTTGCACTCCGGACGGAACGCTGGGTTAAACTTGTTCTGCAACGGATTCTTCTTCATAAAATACATAGTGTTCGACATCTGACCATAAGACAAAGAGCAGAAAGAACACAATATCAGCACCAAATATTTTTTCATCTTATAGCCTCCTATTATTCTTCTAATTTTATACCAGCTTTCACATAGAACTCAGCCGACACACTAAGCAAGTCTTTTGTAGTCACCTTCACCGCCTCTGCAGTTTTTGAGTTGACCGCGATACGGTAAGCAGTTCTCATGTGCCTAATCTTTTTGATATCGTCCAGCACGCTGCCGTCAAATTCAATCTCTATCTGTTCCACAGACGGTTTCACCACATTGTTAGAGACAGGGTCCACGATAGCCGGAGCTACCACTATAGACTTATTAAGCTTGTCATTCTCAATCTTCTTTGGCACATTCACTTCAAAATATCCGTTAACAGCCGAGACCTCTTCCATGAAATCAAGCTGAATTTCAGCTTCAAAAGGAAGATTGTTCACTACGTCCAGAGTGAGCACAATTTTATCGAGGCTAACATCATAATCTTCAAAGAACTCTTCTGTGTCAATATCTTTCACAGTATCAGCAATACTTACGTACGAACCGTTCTTGAACCAAGCCGGCACCTCAACACCCACGCCGACCTCCACAAACGCATCGTCTGTGAAATAGTAGTTTCCGCCATCTGTCGGAGTGCCGCCAAGCATGAACTCATAGTTGAACGACATAGTGTCCGGATAAATGTTAAGCAGTTCGTCGATAGAGCCGTTTGCCGCGCCGAACAAAGCAGAAGTCAAGAACGTGTCCTTGCCAGCCTGAGGCACAACCTTCATATCATAATAAGGCATGCCATTGTCAAACTTAGCCAGTGCCGACGTTTTGTTTATCGAGCTCACAGCCCTCAAAGTGTCAATTCTGAAATTCACCGGCACGCCCACGTTAGTCAAGACAGAAAGGCTAACCTTAGGGTCAACAAAATTAAGCTTGAAGTCCTTGTCCTCTTCGCTGTACAAGTCTATCTCCACAAGATTAGACTCCCTCTGCGGCTCCTGCGTCTCAAAAATACCCCATACCTGCTTGTACTTAATCGACTTAGAAGGATTCAGCACAACCGAAATATAAGAGCCTTCTTTAAGGAAGACCTGCACGTCGCTCTTCAGCACCATCTTGCAATTGATAGGAATACCAGTCTCAATACCAGTCATATCAACCACCTTGTCGCTAAAGTTCAGGTTAAGCACTTCTCCAAGATTGTCAACCGAGAGCACCTCGCCTAGAGCAGAGACCTCCATTGTCGAGTTAGCCAGCAAGTCCTGCGCGTCAGACGACACATAAAGACTCGCCTTTGTCTCTTTAAGCCAGATACTGTCCAGTCGCACCACTCCGGAATTGTCCTCTATAACGTGCGTGAACGTCACGTCCATCGGAAGTTCGTCACCTTTTTTGAGCATAACCGGAATGCCCTTGAAACCTAAATCTGACGGTATCCCTTCCGGATACTGCTCTTCAATTTTGCTCTTCAGAAGCTCATGCAAAGAGAATGTCCTAAACTTTCTCTCCCCTTTGATTTCGAAAGGCTCTACTTCAAAGCGGGTCACCGTGTCATACCTGAACACAAGCATACCAGAAGCATCCTCTTTCAAGCCCTCCACTTCGAGCTCTTCCAATAGTTCGCCTATACTGACAGATGTCTGTCCTATAGGTCCAGCAAAAGAGGTTTCAACTTGCACCTGCGTCGATAGATTCTCCAAATCATAACCATCCTCAACACACGAAGACAGCCCCAACAACGGCACAAGGAACCATTGTAAACCTTTTCTCATACAATTTCTTTTTTTACCTACAGTTTATTTTATCAAATGTTTTTTCAATCCACGAATATAGACATAATAAACGACAAAAGCACAAATTTCTTCAATATTATTTCTTTTTTTTCGCACAAACTTAACTTTCGTGAAAAATCCTATGATTTTAAGGTTTTTACCGTAAATCATATTCCGTAAATTTCTCCGTTTCGATGCAGCACCGCCCCTCAAGAACAGGTTCTTCCGAACCATAAAATCCGCTTAAAAAGACTACCCTTCACAAAAAAACGACAAACGGACCCGCAACATTGCCAAAATGACACTTTTTTACTACATTTGCAAAAATTTATTTATATGATTCCTCAAAGAAGAAAGAATTTCGCAAAAGAGAAGAAGACCGTTTTCACGGTGAAAGAGGCTGACACTCTGTTCAATTTCGTGTTTGCCAAAATGAGCAGTATGAGCAAGACTGCAGTAAAGTCGCTGTTGGCCAACAGACAGATTATGGTCAACGACAATTTCGAAAGCAAATTCGACTTTCCGCTAAAGCCGGGCGACCGCATCTTGGTTTACTGCACAAGCCACAAGGCGAAATTCACACACTCTAAAGTAAAGATTATTCACGAAGACGACCATATCATAGTGATTGACAAGGCCCCCGGCCTTTTGTCTGTAGCGACAGACAAAAAGGAGGATCTGACTGCATACAAAATCATTCAGGGCTATGTGAAAAAGCAAAATTTCCAGAACCAGATTTTCACAGTGCACAGAATAGACAGAGAGACTTCTGGCGTTTTAGTTTTTGCCAAGAGCAAAGAGGTGCAGGAGCTGTTGCAGAGAGACTGGCAGCACAAGTCTCACGAACGCATCTACTACGCTATCGTGGAAGGATATGTAGAGCAAGACAACGGAACCATAACAACTTGGTTGACAGAAGATTGGAAATCTAAAAAAGTATATTCCAGCGATATTGAAAACGGAGGACTGAAGGCTGTCACTCACTACGAAGTCATAGAGCGCAACAACGGTTACAGCATGCTGAAAGTGCAGCTCGAAACAGGCAGAAAAAACCAAATCAGAGTGCAGATGCAGAGCATAGGCCACCCTATTATTGGCGACAAAAAATACGGAAGCAAGATTAATCCGCTCGGCAGAATCGGTCTGCACGCCTCTGTTCTTGGATTCTATCACCCCGTAACCGGCAAGTTCGCACGTTTCGAGTCGCCAGTACCTAAATATTTCAAACTGAAATAATTTCCTCAATTCGCAAACACTTTCTAAACTTGATTTTATAAAAATTGCAGATAGCCGCGAAAGAGTTCCGGCTATTTGCAATTATCATAATAAAAAACATACTGCGATGAAAAAACTAATACTAAACTTATGCGCTCTTCTTGCTTGCTGCGGGGCTTCAGCGTCGGACACTTGGGTAGTGAACAATGACGGCGATACCATCTGGTACGATTTTAACGACTATGCCTTAACGGCAAGCGTGACATTCAAAGGAAAAACATACAACTCCTACAAAAATGAATATTCTGACACCATCGTCATTCCTGAAAATGTGGAATACAATGGCTCAACATACAAGGTGACGTCAATCGGGGCTTCCGCTTTCTACAGATGTTTCAAAAGCGAAGCTACCAACGAGGAGCTTATTGGCTCTATTGCTATTACAGAAGAAATAGACACCGACGAAATAATTGTAAGCGAAAGGAATTTCAGAGAACGAAAAAGCGCTAAAGCGCGTAAAGCGAATGGTCTGAAAAGCGTGTCTATACCTAACAGCGTGACAACAATTGGGAATGCGGCTTTTTATGAATGCAAGAACCTTAAAAGCGTGTCAATGCCTGACAATGTAACGCAAATCGGGTCCGGGGCTTTTCGTTCTTGCTCAAGCCTGACAAACGTGACAATCCCTAAAGGAATGACTTCAATAAGCTCAATGGCATTTTCTGGTTGTGAAAATCTGACTTGCGTCTCAATACCAGAAGGCGTCACAACAATTGGAGTCGGTTCTTTTCAAAATTGTTCAAGCCTGACTAAAACAACGCTTCCAAACAGTTTGAAGGAAATTGCTTCTGAAGCTTTTAGCAATTGCCAAAAACTGACAAACGTGTCAATCCCCGAAGGGGTGACTTCAATAGGATACGGAGCTTTTTACGGTTGCCTCAGCCTGAATCACATAACAATACCCGACGGTGTGACTGAAATCGGCAAAACTGCTTTTTACAATTGTCCTAATCTAAAAAATGTGTCAATACCAAGCAGTGTGACAACAATTGGGACGATGGCCTTCTGCTCCAATATAAATGTCGCAAAAGACAATCCTAATTACAGTTCTGAAGACGGAGTCCTGTTTGACAAGTCCAAAACAACTCTGATTCAATACCCTCTTGGGAAAAGAGGCAAATACACAATTCCAAACGGAGTGACGAAAATAGCGCCAACAGCCTTCATAGACTGTTTCGACCTTACAAGCTTAACAATCCCAAGCAGCGTAACGGAAATCGAAACAAGCGGCAATCCTTCCTTCGGAAATATAAATGCTTTTGAATATTGTTCCAAACTTTATGAAATATACAATTATTCCAGTTTGAACATAACGCCGGGAAGCAAGGAACACGGGGGCGTGGCACTATACGCCAAAGATGTGCATACTAGTAAAAATGCGGCTAGCAAACTTAAACAGGTTGGAGATTTTACTTTCTATGTGACCAAAGACTCAATCGAACTATTAGCATACACCGGTAACGCCACATCTGTAAAATTGCCGCAGAAATTTAATGGCAAGAAATATCAAATAGCGGAAAACGCCTTCATGCTCCATAATGACATGAAAAGCGTAACGATACCTGACGGCGTGACAAAAATCGGGAAACTAGCTTTTGCAGAGTGCCGCGGCCTGAAAAACATCACAATACCAAACAGCGTGACGGAAATAGAAGAGAGAGCTTTTGCAAATTGCTCAAGCCTTGAAAGCGTTGCAATATCCGCATCTGTCACAAAAATTGAAACTTTGACATTTTATGGTTGCAGTAAACTGAAAAGCGTGACCATACCTTCCAAAGTCACAATGGTTGGCTGGGGTGCTTTTAGACTTTGCGACAGTCTGAAAAATATAACCTGCAAAAACATCACACCGCCAGAATGCGACGACGATTTATTCCATGGACTTGACAAGTCCATTCGCCTATACGTGCCTACACTCAGCGTGGATAAATACAAAGAAGCGGCTGGCTGGAGATTCATCAGAGAAATTAACGGATACAAATGATTTCAGGCAATTTCTATAAACGTGAGTCCGACAAATTTACAGGCTGCCTGCCCGAAAGACAAATTTAGTCGAACTCACATTATTTATAAAAGTCTAAATTTTTAATGCAAAATTCACCCTAAAAATAGAAAAAAAACGTTATATCTGTAAAATCAATTTTCGAATAGAAAGATATACAATATATGAGTGAAGAAGAAAAAAAATCAGGTTCATATTCAGCCAGCAGTATTCAAGTGCTGGATGGCCTGGAGGCTGTGCGCAAGCGCCCTGCCATGTACATCGGCGACATCGGCGTAAAGGGTCTGCACCATTTGGTCTATGAGGTTGTTGACAACTCTATAGACGAGGCTTTGGCTGGCTATTGCAAAAAGAGTCTCCAGTACCAAAGTTTTTCAAACTGGCCTAATTAAAAAATAAGGAGCAATGATGAAAATATGCTTATTGACATTTTTAGGTTCGGTCTTGCTGAGTTTCAGCACGGCCGCTCAAATTTACCAAAAGCCCGAAGAGCCTGAGCAAGTCTCCGGTAACGGCTCCAGCTCAATTTGCTGTTATTTCGACGAGCCCTCAAAAACTGCAATAGTAGAAAGATGTTCTGGCAAAGACTCACATTCCGGCTCTGTCATCATACCCGGAGAAGTATGGCGCGACGGAGAGAAGTTTGTCGTGAGAAAAATTAACCATGACGCTTTTAAAAATTGCAGCAACCTGACCAGCGTGACTATACCAGACAGTGTAACTTGGTTAGGCCTCGACGTCTTCTGCGGATGTTCTGCGCTAACCGCCATAAATGTTGCAGAGGGCAATCCTGCATATAGTTCGGAAGATGGAGTGCTGTTCTTCAAGTTAAGTCAGAAGGAAAGAACTTTAAGAGAATTCCCGAAAGGGAAAGCCGGCAAATACAATATACCTGACAATGTTGTTAATATTGCAGGATACGCTTTCGAGGAGTGCAGACGCCTGAATGAGGTTGTTATTCCGTACGGCGTGACCAACATCCGAAACTGCACTTTCAAAAATTGCGACAGTCTGACCTGCGTGCAAATTTCGAACAGTGTGAAAATAATTGAAGAAAAAGCGTTTCAAGGATGCAGCAGCCTGAAAGAAATCACGATTCCCCAAAGCGTCAAGGTCATCAGAAGCAAGGCCTTTGCGGAATGCGGCGCATTGAAAAGCATAACAAGCTGGAATACCACTCCACCAGAGATTTCGCAAAGCACGTTCTCGTCCGTAAGCAAAACTATCCCTGTATATGTTCCTGCAGAAAGTGTAGAGACATACAAAAAAGCTGACGGCTGGAGCGAATTCTGCAATATCGTCGCCACATCTGCCAAATGATTTTCTCTAATCAAGTTACTAAATGCACGTAGTTAAAAATATAGAGAATGTAATCATAGAGAAGAACAAATTCACTATCTTTGCCCCAAACAGAAATTCATGAAGAAGCGATTCAACACCACCGGCAGTTGCAACCCTGCTATGCACTATATGGTTGACACAAGCAAGAAGCTTGCGCAGATTGAGGAGTACATAGACGACGGTTTGTACTTCACTATCAATCGTGCACGGCAGTTTGGGAAGACTACGACTCTCAAGGCTTTGTTCAGAAATCTTTCTGAGCGATACGTTGTCATACCTATCAGTTTCGAGGGTGTCGGAAATCTTTTGTTCAGTAGCGAGGAGTCTTTTTGCACTAAGTTCAAAGATATAGTGGAGACGGCTTTGACGTTTTCGTTCAGCAAGGACAAGACGGCAATGTGGAAAGAGACCATACAAACAAACTCTTTTGATGAATTGTCTGATTCGATAACGGAATTCTGCTTGCAGATTGACAAGCCTGTTCTCCTTCTTATCGACGAGGTTGATAAAAGTACGGACAACCAGCTGTTTTTGAATTTCTTAGGCATGCTTCGCAATAAATATCTTGACAGGGATCTGAAGGGCATGAACTCTACCTTTCACAGCGTTGTCCTTGCCGGAGTTTACGATGTGAAAAACCTGAAAATAAAACTTCGTCCGGACGAGGAGCGCAAGTACAACTCGCCTTGGAACATCGCATCGAAATTTAACGTCGATATGACTTTTCATCCTGACGAAATAATCACCATGCTCAACGAGTATGAGGCTGATTACAATACAGGTATGAATAAAGAATTGATTTCTAACGAAATATATAAATACACCAGTGGCTATCCGTTTTTGGTTAGCGAAATTTGTTCGATAATAGACAAGGAACTCGACAAAGACTGGAGTGCCCAAGGTGTGCAAGAGGCGGTGAAGACAATGCTGAATAATACGGAACCGAACACACTTTTCAAGAGTATTGCTCAAAATTTATTGAATAACAAAGAGTTCAATGATTTTATGCGCTCCGTCTCGTTCGATTCGAGAGAATATCCGTTCTCGTCAATTGACCCGATGATTGAACTTGGTCTCACCTTTTCGATTTTGAAAATAGAGAACAACAAAGTTCGCATTCATAATCTTATTTTTGAGGATTTGATATATAATTTTTATGTATTGGCAGAGTTGCGAGGAAAATACACTTCACTTCGGCAGGATACAGCAGGATACGTCCTCAACGGCAAACTGAATATGCCTTATATCATCGAGCGTTTCCAAAAACTTATTCACAACGAATACCGCAAGGAGGATAACGTATTTTTGGAGCGTCAGGGCAGACTTCTCTTCCTCTGCTTCCTCAAGCCAATTATCAATGGCACAGGCTTTTACTATGTCGAGCCTGAAACCCGCAACGGCGGACGCATGGATATTGTAGTCACTTTCGGCGGCGAGGAGTTTGTTATCGAGCTGAAAATCTGGCGTGGCGAAAAGTACGAGGTGGAAGGCAAAGTGCAGCTGGCGGAATACCTCAAAACCCGCAACCTAAACGAAGGTTACTTAGTGACCTTCTCCTTCCTGAAAAACAAAACCATTCAGGAAGAGCCAGAGTGGTTGGAGCATGATGGCAAAAGGATTTATGAGGCGGTGATATGATTTTCAGAAGCGGCATTTTGCGGGCAAGCGCAGCGATCACAATGACTAACTTGACCTATAGCGGCCAGTACCGCACAGATATTCAAATATCATAAAGAATGGATTACTATAAAATTATAAATAACCAACCATCTATAAATCATCTATATAAGAACAGATACTTCTGTTATTGTATACATACTGGGAAAGGTTATTTTAATAAGAGCCTAAGATTTTATGCGGTAGGCAAATGGTCTGAAGATTTACTGGAAAGTGCATTTATTGGCAAAATAAAGAAAACAAAGCTACTTATATGAACTAGGTCGAGATGATTTTGAGAGTCTGTACTGTAAAATACGGCAACTCCAAAACTGCTATCAAATTTTTAATGCAAAATTCACCCTAAAAATAGAAAAAAAACGTTATATTTGTAAAATCAATTTTCGAATAGAAAGATATACAATATATGAGTGAAGAAGAAAAAAAATCAGGTTCATATTCAGCCAGCAGCATTCAAGTGCTGGAAGGCCTGGAGGCTGTGCGCAAGCGCCCTGCCATGTACATCGGCGACATCGGCGTAAAGGGTCTGCACCATTTGGTCTATGAGGTTGTTGACAACTCTATAGACGAGGCTTTGGCTGGCTATTGCAAAAACATTGAAGTTACAATAAACGAGGACAACTCAATCACCGTCCAGGACGACGGACGAGGCATTCCGGTGGACATGCACGAGAAGGAAAAGCGTTCGGCGCTGGAGGTTGTGCTGACGGTGCTGCACGCCGGCGGTAAGTTTGACAAAGGCTCTTACAAGGTTTCGGGCGGTCTGCACGGTGTGGGTGTCTCTTGTGTGAACGCTCTTTCGTCAAAACTTCATGTCGAAGTTTGCAGAGGCGGCAAACGTTACGAACAGGATTACGAAGTTGGCTCGCCGCTATACCCTGTGAAAGAGGTTGGCACAGCAGATAAAACAGGTACGCTTGTGTCGTTCTTGCCAGACAGCTCTATATTCACAGAAGTTGTTTACAGGTACGAAATACTTGCCGGACGTCTTCGTGAACTTGCGTTCCTGAACGCAGGAATACACATCTCGCTTACCGACAAGCGCGAAAAGAACGAGGACGGCTCGTTCAAACACGAAACGTTCTATTCGGAACGCGGGCTTGAAGAGTTTGCAGAATACCTTGACTCTGCTCGAGAAAAATTGATTGACGATGTGATTCACATCTCTACAGAAAAGTTCGGCTCGCCGGTTGAGATTGCGATGACTTACAATACCTCTTACAACGAGGCTATATCTTCTTATGTAAATAACATCAACACAATAGAAGGAGGTACTCACGTTGCCGGATTCAGACGCGGGCTTACTCGCACGCTGAAGAAATACGCTGAAGATTCAAAGCTTCTTGAAAAGGCAAAAATCGAAATCAGCGGCGACGACTTCCGCGAAGGTTTGACTGCTGTTATCTCAGTAAAGGTTGCAGAACCTCAGTTTGAGGGACAGACAAAGACCAAACTCGGAAACAACGAAATTATGGGTGTGGTTGATCAGGCTGTGGGCGAGGCTCTAGGCAATTACCTTGAAGAACATCCTAAAGAGGCTAAAACTATTGTAGAGAAGGTTATTCTTGCTGCTCGTGCTCGTATTGCAGCACGCAAGGCAAGAGACCTCGTTCAGCGCAAATCACCTATGGGCGGCGGCGGCTTGCCAGGCAAGCTTGCAGACTGCTCTGATAAAGACCCTGAAAACTGCGAGTTGTTCCTTGTCGAAGGGGACTCGGCGGGCGGTACTGCAAAACAGGGCCGAAACCGCGCGTTCCAAGCTATTCTGCCTTTGAGAGGTAAGATTCTCAATGTGGAAAAAGCTATGCAGCACAAAGTGCTTGAAAGCGAAGAAATCCGCAATATATATACCGCTCTCGGCGTGACCATTGGCACTGAAGATGACTCTAAAGCTCTGAACTTATCTAAGCTGCGTTATCACAAGGTGATAATCATGACCGACGCCGACGTGGACGGAAGCCACATTGACACTCTTGTGCTCACATTCTTCTTCCGCCACATGAGAGAGATGATAGAAAAAGGATATGTCTATATCGCCGCTCCTCCTTTGTACCTCTGCAAAAAGGGCAAGGTGGAAGAGTACTGCTGGAACGAACAGCAGCGTCTTAACTTCATCGAGAAATATGGCGGCGGAAAAGAGGATTCTGTACACGTTCAGCGATACAAAGGTCTTGGTGAAATGAACGCAGAACAGCTGTGGTCAACAACCATGGACCCTGAAAACAGAACTCTGAGACAGGTTACTATTGAAAATTACGCAGACGCTGACTACACGTTCTCCATGCTTATGGGCGACGAAGTTGGTCCTCGCCGTCAATTCATAGAAGAAAATGCAACTTATGCGACTATAGACGCTTAAGAGCTTTCTGCAATATAATTTTAGAGCGTTATTTCTTTGGGAAATAACGCTCTTTTTATGCGATTATCTTACCTATAATCTATTATCACACAACTTCTGCCACAATAAAATTACTACCGCCCACATAAACAAGGTCATCTGCAGACGACTCTTTTACCGCGGCTTCCAACGCCTCTCTCACCGTAGCATAGGCACGCCCTTCCAAACCGGCACGCTCCGCCCTCTCCTTCAGCTCGTCCTCTGGCAAAGCGCGAGCCACTGACGCTTTCGTGAAATAATAAACAGCGCTCTTGGGCATCAGCTCCAACACATGAGTTATATCCTTGTCATTAACCATACCAAAAACAATTCTGAGTGTCTCATGTTTAGTCTCAGCCAATTGCCTCATCACATAACGAATACCTCCCACATTGTGCCCCGTATCACAAATTACGGTAGGCGAATCCTGCAACTTCTGCCAACGCCCAAGCAAGCCGGTCTGCTCAACAGTCTTACAGAAGCCCTCTTCCATCGCCTTTTTTGAAATTTCAAATCCTACCTTGCGCATAGTCTGCACAGCAAGATAAGCGGTTTTCATATTTTTACGCTGATAATAACCCATCAACGGCGTTTCGATTCTGCACCAATCTATCAACAGTCTTTGATACGGCACATTATCCCTCATCACGCTCCCCAGCGTCGCCAGCCTGCACTCCCTGTCTGCAAAACGGATCTCGGCTCCAACCTCTTCCGCACGCTTAATAAAGACACCTTTCACCTCATCATCAGCCTCGCCAATAACAATCGGTATTCCGCTCTTTATAATGCCAGCCTTCTCCGCCGCAATCTTCCTTCTCGAATTGCCGAGGATTGCCACATGGTCAATACTTATATTAGTGATGACGCACATTTCCGGCTTGATTATATTAGTGCTGTCCAAACGACCGCCAAGCCCAACCTCAACAATCGCCACATCCACCTTCTCCTGTCTGAAATAATCAAAAGCCATGCCCACGTTCACCTCAAAAAAAGACGGATAAAAGACATCAAACATAGCCTTATGCCTCTCTACGAAATCAACCACGAACTCCTCGCTCACCATCTTTCCGTTCACCCTTATACGCTCTCTAAAATCTTTCAGATGGGGCGATGTGAAGAGCCCAACCTTATAACCAGCGCTCTGCAAAACCGACGCCAACGTATGAGACACCGAACCTTTCCCGTTCGTGCCGCCAACATGAATCGTCTTGAACGACTTGTGCGGATTGCCCAAATAATCGTCGAACGCAATCATGCTGTCAATACCCTCTTTATAAGCAGACGAACCCACCATCTGGAATAGCGGCAGCCTATTGTATATGTACTGAAGAGTTTCCTGATAATCCATTTTTTGAAATATTTTAAAAATACTTTGTGAAAAATTTTGTTTTTCCGCAAATTTAACCTTAATTTTACGAAAAGCGAAATCAAGAGGCTCTAAATTACACAGCCAAATGACTATAACATGGCAAATGACAATTCTGAGCCAAAACTGAAGAGTGTGCAGCAACACCAATGTTACGCAATGGAGGAGCAACTCTTCTTTCGCTAAAATTTAGAAACAGAGAGAGGACACAAACACAATTTGAAAAACGATGCATAAAAAAAATCCGCATCCCATTCTTATTAAATTTGAGTCTTTGCTATAGAGAGATATTTTCAGATTTGCTAACCTTTAAAATTTACGGCTATGGGCGCAAAAAAGAACTTCATTTTGGATACCAACATAATCCTTCACGATTATAAATGTATCTACAATTTTCAGGATAACGACATCTATTTGCCTATCGTGGTTCTTGAAGAGCTTGACAGGTTCAAGAAAGGCAATGACCAGATAAACTTCAACGCCAGAGAATTTGTCAGGGAACTTGACTCCATCGCCACAGACGAACTCTTTGAAAAGGGTGTGAGCCTGGGCACAGGATTAGGCAGACTCTTTGTAGTGACGAACCCGGACTATCCGGAAGTTATTGCAAAATCTTTTTCGGAAAAGACTGCAGACCACAAGATTCTTGCTGTGGTGATGTACATTGCGGAAAAGAATAAGAAGACCAAGACAATATTAGTTTCAAAGGACATCAATCTGAGAATGAAGGCTCGTTCGCTTGGAATACTTTGCGAAGACTACATTACGGACAAGGTGACAAACATAGACATTTTCGAGAAGTCTCACGAAACGTTCGAAGGCATAAACGCAGACCTTATAGACAAGATTTACGCTTCGCCAAACGGTGTTTCCATAGACGAGTTTGACGAAATCAAGTCTGTAGTTTCGCCAAACGAATGCTTCATTCTGAAAAGCGAACGCTCTACGGTTTTGGCTAGATACGACTCCTCCTCAAAGAGCGTCATGAAAGTGAAGAAGGAAAAGGCTTTCGGCATAGAGGGACGCAACGCAGAGCAGACGTTTGCCCTTGACGCTCTACTGAACGAAAACATTTCGCTTTGCGCGATTTCAGGGAAAGCGGGAACTGGTAAAACTTTGCTCGCTTTGGCGGCGGCTCTGCAGCAGCACGAAAGATACAAACAAATCCTGCTCGCCAGACCTATCGTATCTATGTCGAACAAAGATATCGGATTCTTGCCTGGCGACGAAAAGCAAAAGGTAGCGCCTTATATGCAGCCTCTTTTCGACAACCTGAACGTCATAAAACATCAGTTTGGAGCAAGCAGCCGCGAACTGAAACTTATTGACGAAATGCAAAAGAGCGGACAGCTTGTGATTGAGGCTCTTGCCTTTATCAGAGGTCGAAGCCTGAGCGAGACTTACGTAATTGTTGACGAGGCCCAGAACTTGACTCCTCACGAAGTAAAGACCATAATAACACGTGCCGGAGAAGGCACCAAGATGGTGTTTACCGGAGACGTTCAGCAGATAGACACGCCTTACTTGGACATGCAGTCAAACGGACTTGTCTATATGATAGACAAGATGAAAGGCCAAGACATTTTCGCGCATGTAAACCTTGTAAAAGGCGAACGAAGCTATCTGTCGGAACTTGCCAGCAATCTGCTTTGATAATTAGCAGAAGGTGCAACTATAACAAAAAAGAGTCCCGTTCAGGACTCTTTTTTTATGCAGTGCAATTCCTATAAATTACGTTTTATAATTCAATCACTCTTTTACCCTTATAAGATTAAGACTTCCCTTTTTGTCAAAGTTCTGCCCATCTATGCCTTTGGCTTCAATAATATAAAAATAGACTCCTGGAGAAGCGTCACGTCCGTCAATCTTGCCGTCCCAACCCTCCGTAATGTCTTCCGACTCATAAACCAGACGCTCCCACTGATTATAAATCTTGCACTCAAAGCTTGCTATAGACCTGTAAGCAACCCTGAACTCATCATTATTACCGTCACCATTAGGAGTAAACGCATTAGGAATATAAAGTTCAGAATCAGAAATGACGAATCTGCTTTCATACTCGCGAGAACAATCACCATCAAGATTATAAACCACAAGCTTAATCAAATAAGAGCCTGCCTCGTCAAACTTATAGCCAATGACATCCCGCTCATATATACTAGGGAAAGCAACATTAACATGCTCTATATTCCACTCCACCCTGCTTGACAATTCGCTTGCCGACGAATAAAAATCTAACATAAGCGGCCCGGAAGTCCGGAAATTAACCACCCCGTCCTCATCATCAAAATAATGCACAATCTCACCAGTTTCCGGCACGGTGTCACATCCGTCGACATTGTCAAGTTCGTTTATTGCGTTAAAGCCGACGCGCATTTCCGGAAACGCCACTACCGCCTGCGAGAAAAAAGTATCTGTCACGAACGACCATTTATGCCCCTCCTCCGTAATGCGAAACGGGGTGTTCACTACCGGAACGTCAATCCGGAACAAAGTGTCAGCATCCCCTGTGTAACTAGTTGTATCAACCAATTCGCCCTTAACCTTCTTGAAAGTCGCGCACTCAGCCGTCAAAGAGCGCTTTATGACATAATCATACTTGTCCCGATAAAACTTATATGTAAGTCTTGGCGAGATTGCAAGAGGCAAAGTCTCGCAATAAACCTCCTCTTTATCCCAAGAGACACCATCCACCGGCTTGTAAGACGTTATCCAGATATAATTTTTGCAGCGCTCGCCGCCATCACAAGTCTCGTCGCCATACTTCACGACATAGCCCATATCAGCAGAAACATTATAAAAATAAGCCTTCAGACTATCGTCCGATATAGAATCAGGCTTTGACTTTACCTCTACACCAGTATATGATAACAATCTGCATGAGTCTGCCAAAGATACCTCGTTGGAAGAGAACACAAGATCAAGTTTAGAAGACTCGCTCACTTCTTTTGCCACAAACACCTGAAATTCAGGATGATTACGCAAATTATGGTCTGACGATGACTTATAGAAATAACCATCAGAATTGATTACGGTAAACTCGTTTGCAAACACGCAAACCGACAAGAGCGACACTATAAATAACGAAAAAATCCTATTCATTTGAAATCATTTTCATTAAACGTCCAAAGTTAGTAAAAACAATCCTAATTTTCAGAGAAAAAGGCAAAAATAAATTGCCAAGGCGCAACGCCTCCCATTCAACAAAGGCAATCAGTCCTTCACTCTTCAAATTTAAAGATCGCATTCACCGGATTATGGTCAGAGTTCTCAAATTCAAGATTATCAGTACAAACAGAGACTGCAGAGACATTTGGCGAAGTTATGAAAAAATCGATTAGAGTAACCTTAGTCTTGCCCTTTACGTAAGGCATATCTGCACGTCTGTTCGTTGGCTTGGACATATCAAAAACATAGTTCCATCCGTACAGTAGCGAATCCGGAATCACATGAAACTCGCTTTTGTCAAAAGAGCTGCCCAGAGCCTGTTCATCTATACCGTTCGGGCACTGATTAAAATCACCGCCCACAATCACGTAATTTCCCTTAGAATACTCCTTCAGCAAGAAATCGCAGAAATAGCCAAGTTCCGCCTTCCTTATCTTTCCTCCATCATCAAAGGCTGAATTATGCGTGTCAATCAGCACCAATTCTCTGTTGTCAGACGTTGGGAATCTCATCATCAGGAAACATCTGTCGAGCATAAAAACCCGTTCCGGCCAGTCAAAATTGAAAGGGAACGCATAACGCTCCGCCACGCTCGGCACAAACTTAGAGAAAGCGGCAAGACCAGACCTCACTCTGCCCATAGGTTCCGTGACCGGAAGCGGCACGAACCTCACATTATAGTTCAATGCAAAATAAGAATGGTAGCCGCAAAGCAAATTAGAAAAATGCTCCACCTGATTCTGTCCGTAACTTCTTTTCGCATCCTCGTCAATCTCCTGAATCAGAAAAAAGTCAGTATTGTTTTTGCTCTCCAGATAACGGCCTATTGCGTCCATATTTTTCTTATACTGCGCATTAGACGGACGCACCATCTCGCCTCCGTCATAAAAAAAATCCATATCCTTGTCGAGACCTGCGTAACCAATATTCCAAGACAAGACAGAAATCGGTTTCGTCACATCCAACGTATCACACTTGTCCGCATTGAACAAAAGTTCGCGAGGCTGCGGCTTATAGTCGCCCAACGTAAAATACAGAAGGAACAGACAAAAGAATAAGACAACCGCCCCAAGACCACACAACGCAAGTTTAAAAAATCTACCCATACAAAAAATTTACCCAGTTAAAAATACGAGAAACGCATCATTCAAGACTTTAAAGACCATCTCTGCCTAACTTACAGAAGCCATCTAAAAAAAATGTTCCGAGACCGCAAAACGATCTCAGAACATTAAATCCGATTATATCTCTTCCGCATCCTTTTTCAGAATCCAGCCAACCTGACCATCGGCAAGTTCAATTTCAAACCACCTGCCCATATTCTGCTTCACCCTCACTTTAGTACCCTCGTGCAGCAAGAATACATCCTTCGCCTTCACATCAGGCGAGCCCTTGACAGTCACGGTAGGCGAATAAACGATTGCATATTCATTGTGCAATTTTTTCTCTTTAAGCGACTTGGCGAATGCCGCCGAAGCGAAACAAAGGAGCAGCAAGAACAACGCAGAGAAAAAAGCTATCCTCTTTACCAAACCATGCTTAGAATAGAAGAAAAATCCGCAGCACACAAGCACAATCAAGAAACACACTATGCTTGTTATCGCCCAAGCGTCCGACGAGTTCAAGTCTCTAACCTTAGCCGCCCAGTCAGCAAGGACAAACGTGTCAATAGCCTCAATCTTATCAACCGTCTGTTTCTCCAGCAATTCTAAATTGTACTTTGTGTCCTCGTTATGAGGGTCAAGAAGCAACGCTCGTTCATAATTCAAGATTGCAGGGCCTAACTTGCCCAGTTTATAATAAGCGCATCCAAGATTATAGTACAACGTAGCCGACTCGCCAGATTTAAGCGCCTCCTCGTACAAAGACACGGCAGAAGCGAAATCACCGTCCTTGTACTTAGCATTAGCCTCGTTCAACTTATCCTGACCGGCAAACGCCAAAGCAGCCAGCAAGACAAAAAATATAGACAATATACCCTTTTTCATCATAATCAACTTTAAAAATTACTTTTTCACTTCCTGGTCGAGACGCGAGATAACGTCAGCCGCCTTGTCGTACACGCTCTCCATAGACTCAGACGAAGCCGACGGAGCAAAACGAGCGAACTCGCAAATATCCAGCAAAGCCATGAACTCTTTGACAAGCCCTTCAGAGACGCTGCATTTCGTAAGTTCAGCCTCTATATTATCCTTTGACAGCTGAGAAACCGGCATATTCAGTTTATCTCCAGTATAACCCCACAGAGCCTTCAGCACCTCTTCGTAGAACGCAGCCTTGCTGTCCTTTTCAAGATGCTCCTTCGCAGCCTTCAGACGTTTCACTGCCTGCTTGCTTGCACGCTTATTGCGCATCAGCGCTACGTTCGAGTTCTCCTTAATCTGCTTTCTGTAAAGCACAAAAAGAGCGGCAAATATCAAGGACGGAATCAGGAACCAAAGCCAATAAGTCAAAGAGCCATACAGAAACTCGTTCTTCTTGTTTATCTGCAAATCGGTTACATTGATAAAACGTATATCCTCGCCAATCCTCTTAACATTCTCCTTGCTTGTATAGTTTGACATAACCGGAGCAGAGCCTGCCTCGCCCTCTGCAACTGCAAGTTTGTATTCTGGAGTTTTAAGCGTCTTGTAAGTTTTTGACTTCAAATCGAAATAAGAGAACTGAGCCTCCGGAATTGTAAACTCGCCTGCGAAACGAGGTATAGCCATAAACTCCATGTCGATACTGCCCGACGAGCCGTTGACTTTGCTCACAACCTTAGGGTCATAGACCTCAAAATCATTAGGGAAGACGATTTTTGGATGCTTTACATACTTTACATTTCCAGTTCCTGAAATCTTCACTTTAACCACAACAGCCTCATTAGCCCTCAAAGAGTCCGCGTTTATCGACGAACTCATCTGGAACGACCCTACGCCCCCGCTGAAATTTTCAGGCTTACCCTTTTCCGGCAGTTCCTTAACATCTATCTTGACATCCTGAATGCCGACATACTTATTCACGTTAGCATAAGTGGTATAGTAAGCTCCGTACGGGTTTCTGACAGACTGCTGAACAGGTACAGACAACATCAAATCTGCAGTACCTCTGCCCAATGAGACCTGTCCTGTCTTCTGCGGAATCAAAACAAACTTGCCCAACACATGCGTGTTATAGACCTTTCCGTTCAATCTTTCCTTTCCCCATCGCTCACTATCAGCGACATCCTGAGCCTGCGCTATAAACCCTGAATATTCAGGATATTTGACTTCATTTTTACGATTAACTTTAATGCTGTAATAAAGTTTCACCGTAACAACAAACGGCTCATTCTCGTAAACCGAGTTTTTAGAGACAATCTGTCGCACAAACACCTCGTCGTTCAGATTAAGCTGCTGTCCAGCGGAATTACCACCCTGAGTGTTTCCCTGCTGCTGAGCAGCCTTATCTGCAGCAGTCACCGTTATGACGAGAGCATTAGAAAGAATTTCCTGTCCGTTGCAATCCAACCTTGCCGAAGACAATGTGAAGCGACCTTCCTTCTTTGGAGTCAAATAGTAAGAGAACAGCGTTTTTTGCATGGTCGTCGAGTGTCCATTAATACTGATTGAGCTAACACTCACGTCCTTATAAGGACCACCCAACACCTCAAAGTCCTTAAATTCAGGAACTTTAAGATCAGAAACCTTCTCATTGCCAGTAATAGACACCTCATAAGAGACCTTAAAATTCTGCCCCACAGCTATCACACTAGGTCCCAACGCCCTGACTGTGACTTCGGCCAAAGCCGACAAAGCCCCCGCAAGCCAAAAAACGAAAAACGTTACAAAAAAAACTACCTTTTTCATCTGTCTATATTTATCATTTCTTCAAATCCAAACAATCATTATAAAACAAATCAACCCATTTTCACACAAGCCACACCTTACCAATCCTTATCCACTTTTTTCATCTTCACATCCTTAGCCATAGCCTTCTGTTTTTGACGCTCTTTCTCATCATTTTCCAAAGCCTCCAGAATCTGCTTTGCCTGATCGCTGTCCATCTTGCGTTCACGCTCCTTGGCTTCAGGATGCTGTTCTTCGCTATTCTGCTCTTTACCATCCTTGTTCTGGTCCTGCTTAGGATCTTGCTGTTGCTGCTGTTGTTGTTG
>JAGBRL010000077.1 GCA_017632345.1 Paludibacteraceae bacterium | reverse complement strand
CAACCCCTTATTCCGGATTGGCTTGCTCTCCCTCTTGGACTTGAACCAAGGACCCTCTGATTAACAGTCAGATGCTCTAACCGACTGAGCTAAGGAAGAATGTCCGAACGCTTTTTTCAGGTGTCGTCCGCCACCTTTGCTCTCCCTCTTGGACTTGAACCAAGGACCCTCTGATTAACAGTCAGATGCTCTAACCGACTGAGCTAAGGAAGAATGTCCGAACGTTTTTTTTAGGTGTCGTCCGTCACCTTTGCTCTCCCTCTTGGACTTGAACCAAGGACCCTCTGATTAACAGTCAGATGCTCTAACCGACTGAGCTAAGGAAGAATGTTTGCAACATCTCTCAATTGCGTTGCAAAAGTAGGAGTATTTTTTTAATTACGCAATAATAAAAGCAATTTTTTTCGAGCAAAACGGCAAAAAACTTTTTTGGATGTTGTTAATGGGTTGAAAAATAGGGTGTTATAAGAGTAAAAAATAGAACTGCATACATATAATATATAAGGTTTAGCAAAACAAGCCCGGAAAAAGTGGCGGAAATGATATTAATTTAGTTATATTTGTAAGCGTTGCCGCAAACAAGGGCGGCGAATAAATGTGCCCGGTTGCATAGGGCGTGATGTTTTACGAATAAAATTAGCGTTATGAAAAAGATAGTAGGATTAGGAAATGCGTTGACAGATGTGCTTACGGTTCTTAAGTCGGACGATTTGCTGGCGGAACTTTCGTTGCCGAAAGGAAGCATGCAGCTTGTTGGCCGAGAGGTGTCCGAGAGCATATCCGCAAACATAGAGGAGGGCAACAGGTATTTGGTGACCGGCGGCTCCGCGTCTAACACGATAACCGGACTTGCGCGGCTGGGCGTGCCGGTGGGCTTTGTCGGCAAAGTTGGCTCGGACGAGATTGGCGACTTCTTTATCTCCGACACAGAAAAGAACGGTATCAAGCCGATGCTTATACGCAGCCAGATACCATCAGGAATATGCGTCTCATTGGTGTCTCCGGACGGCGAGCGCACAATGGCAACCTACTTGGGAGCAGCGTGCGAGATGCGTGCGGAAGATCTGAAGGCGGAGATGTTCAGCGGATATGATTACTGCCACATTGAGGGCTATCTGGTTCAGAGCCATGAGCTGATAGAGCAGGCAATGCGCCTTGCAAAACAGGCTGGAGCAAAAATCTCGCTCGACCTTGCCAGTTACAATGTGGTGGAAGAGAATCTTGACTTTCTGCAACGGATAGCGAGAGAGTATGTAGATGTGATTTTTGCAAACGAGGAGGAGGCTAAAGCCTTCACTGGCGTTGAGGCTGCAGAGGCGGTTCATGAGATTGCGGAAATCTGCGAGATTGCGGTTGTGAAGCTGGGAGCCAAGGGCGCGCTTGTCAAGAAAGACGGTGTTTGCGTGGAGGTGGCTTCGCTGCCTGGGGTCAAGTGTGTAGATACGACTGGCGCCGGCGACTTGTTCGCTTCCGGATTCCTCTACGGCTTGGTTTCAGGACGGACGATGGAGGAGTGCGGAAAGATAGGTTCTGTGGTTGGCGGAAATGTGGTGCAAGTTGTAGGCCCGAAGATGGACAACGAACGCTGGGACGCGATTCGTAGGAAAATAGACGAAATATAAGTGTGCGTTTGTAGAGACGTGGCGAATGCTGCGTCTCTTTTTTTGAAAAGGGTGTATAATTATGTGTCTTTTATGCGGTATTCTGCACGTTTTTGTTTTTACCTGTATATTCTATTTTATTGATATTCATCAACTTTATAATTTTGTGAAAAATAAATTTGGAGCAATTTTGGGTCTGCATATAAAATTTTTTTCATAAAAAATGAATTTTTTTAGGCCGAAAAAAGAACTGTTTTTTTTAAGAAAAAACGTGATTGTATTTTGCGGAAGTGCTTTAAATAGAGGAGTTTGAAAGGGGTGAGCCTGCAAAACCTAATTTGACTAACTTGCTGATTTGCTAAAATTTACCGAATGGTAAGTAAGTTAAAAAAGTGAAAAAAAAGTTGCAGATTGGAATTATTGATATATCTTTGCGGTGTCAAAATATGTTGTTTAACATAAAATTGACAAATGTCAATATGCTGTTAAAAGTAGGATTGAGAACAAATTAAGCAATAAAGGAATTATTGGTATAGATAACAATTTAATTAATTTACAAAAATGAAAAAAGTTTTTTTTCTTCTAAGTGTTTTGTGCTTGGCTTCATGTAACAAAAATGAAGACACAGGTCTTGATTCTGTAAAAGACAATGTTGCAGATAGGATGGAAGCTTTCACAATGAGAAAGAATTTGGCTGTGCCTGCAAAAGAAGGTCATAAGACCGTTGTTCTTTACAAAGGTGACACTGTTCTGACTACAAACTTCCCTACAGAAATCGCATTGCCAGAGTGGGATGTTAATAATTTCGAGTCTGGTCTTAAGAGCAGCAGCGCTTTCTCTAATGTTATCGAGATTTATTTCGTGGCAACAAACGAGGGAGACCCTAATTTCCCAGTTTACAAATCAAGGTCAGAACGTCAGCAGTTCATTTTGGCTTTCGAAGACTTGGAGCCGGGTGACAATGACTATAACGACTTGATTATCGCTTTCTACGAAGATATCGAAGCAAGATATGACCGCAATACAAACAAGACAAAACTGAAGGTTGCGTCTCACGGTAATCCGTTGGCCGCAGGTGGTACTTTGGACCTCGACTTCGGTGTTGACGTTTATGTTCGTCACAAAGACGGTTCTTTCGAACTTTTCAAAGAAGTTATGCTTTATGAAAAGATTCACCAGACTATGTTGGCTGGCAAGGGCGTGAACCCTCACGGTTCTGTTCAGGAATGGGCTTACAACACAGGCTGCAACTGGTTGATTGCAAAGGACGGAAAGTATGTTAAGAAGGAAGAGTGCCAGGACGTTCGTTTCGACTCTGAAGAGTTCGTTTATGACGGCGACCCATTTGCAGAAGGCAAGGGATTCTATTTCAACTACTTCATCAAGGTTTACAACCGTTACGAAAACCGTATCTACAAGCACTACGTTGCTGAAACTTCTCGCGAAGTTGGTCAGTACGACTATACTGTTGACGGTAACGGAAACGCTTACGGTTTGTTGATCCCTAAAGGCGCTAACGTAGGTGACAACCGCGAAGGTTATATCTGGCCTTTCGAAACTGCAGACATCTTCTTGGCTTATCCTAATTTCAAGAAATGGGTAGCTAAGGGTAACCGTTACACAGACCCATTTGCTGAGAAGAACGGACGTTACTTGATTCCGGACATCAACCAGAATCCAATCGACATCTTCGACCCTGCTCAGTCTGAAATGTTTGCTGACGAGGTTTACAAGAAATATCGTCCAACTAAGGGCGGCTCAACTCCAGAAGTGGAGCCAGAAACTCCAGAAACTCCAGAAGAGCCAGAAGAAATTTTGTAATAAGAATTTCCATGATGTAATAATAGTGGGAGGGAGAGGTCTGCGGATCTCTCCCTTTCTTATTGGCTTTGATAAAAAGAATGACAAATGCGAATATAATCAACCTGAAAATCATCACGGTCTAATTTGTAGAACCTGCCTATGTTTTTTTGATTTTTCGTCTTTTGATATTAGATTTGCAGTAAGAACATAAGGCGGCTTATATAGATTGAGCTTTTTCATGTCCCGGAATAGTTGTTGGGCTGAAGAATCTCTTTCTGTCTATATATATAGGTGGCTGTAAAAGATTTGCGATATGTGGTACGCTTATTTGATTCCTCCTGCATTGGGGGCGGTTATTGGATATTTCACTAATGTGGTGGCCATCAGGATGCTTTTTCATCCGCATGAGCCTAAATACATATTCGGCTGGCAGATTCCTTTCACTCCGGGGCTTATACCTAAGGAGAAGGGCCGCGTTGCAGCCTCTATAGGCGAGGCTATCAGCGAAAATCTGATGAACAAGGAGATTCTGGAGCATAATCTGCTGTCGGACGAGATGATTGCCAAGATAGAGCAGGGCATAGACTCTTTTTGCAAAAAGCAGCTCGACAACAAGCAGACTGTAAGGGAGTTCGCCGGCAGGTTTATTCCGGAAGACGAAATCAACAGACTGGCAGACTGTGCGGTAGGTGACTTTTCGGAACTCATAGGCAAAAAAATAGCAGAGTCTGATTTGAGCACGGACATTGCAAGGCAGGTCGTTGCGTATGTGATGAAAAAGATGTCGGGCAATATGTTAGGCGGCATTGCGGAGATGATGGCGAAGCCTGCGGAAGAGTTTCTAGCAAAGCATCTGAAGGAGATAATGGGTCAATATTCCGGCGACATAGTGAAGAAGATGGTCGGAAATCAGGTGAGCGGCTTTTTGGACACACAGATGAGCGATCTGTTCAAGGACAAGGAAGAGCGGATAGAGAGCGTTAAGAATACTGTGGTTTCGGCGTACAAGAGCCTTATAAGGGAGCATCTGCCGCATATTTTAGGAGCGGTTGACATCCGCAAGATTATAGAAGAGCGAATAAAAGAGATGGACGTGAAGGAGACCGAACGTCTCATCCTTCAGGTTATGAACAAGGAACTTCGCGCGATAGAGTGGTTTGGTGCTTTGCTTGGAGGGGTGATTGGGCTGTTTAATATTTTTCTGTTGTGATAATTGGCGGGAGAATTTAAGGCAACTTCTATAAATTACTCGAGATGATTTTGAAGGGCATTTTTTCTTAGGTAGATTATATTTGCGAAGGAGTGATGCGGGCATCGTGACAGAGTGAATATGAGCAAGATAAGTAAAATGAAATCAAAAGCATCCGAAACGGAGTTTATGACAGAAACAATAAAAATCGTAATTTATAGAAGCTGCCTTTAACCCTTGTCGCAAAAAAAAAAGGATAAAAAGTAAAATAACGGCTCTATATCTAATTATAATTATATATCTTTGTTCGTTAATTTAAATTAATAGGTAGAATAGGGCTTTGGTCCGTAAAGAATATAAGATATGTTAACGTTAAAAGTTATCACGGAAAATACAGACGAGGTAATCCGTCGTCTCGCGAAAAAGCATTTTGACGCAAAGGAGTTGATTGCTAAGATTATTGAGGCAGACAAGAAAAGACGTGCCACTCAGTTGTCGTTGGACAATAGTTTGGCGGAACTAAACACAATATCCAAGAGCATCGGAATGCTCATGAAAGAGGGCAAGAAGGAAGAGGCGGAAGCGGCTCGCAGCAAAACAGCTCAAATCAAGGAGACAAACAAGACTCTCGAAGCAGCTTTGAAGGATGTTGAGGCTGAGATACAGAATATGTTGGTTCTTATTCCGAACTTGCCAAATGACATAGTTCCTGAAGGTACTGGCGCAGAAGACAATGTGACAGTGAAGTCGGGCGGCGAGGTTCCTGAACTTGGAGCAGACGCGTTGCCTCACTGGGAACTTGCGAAGAGATATGACTTGATAGACTTTGAACTTGGCGTGAAGATTACTGGCGCAGGTTTCCCTGTATATAAAGGAAAAGGCGCAAGACTTCAGCGCGCGTTAATATCGTTCTTCCTGGACAGCGCTCGTGAGGCAGGCTATCTTGAAATTCAGCCTCCGTACGTGGTGAACGCCGCTTCTGGATACGGAACAGGACAGTTGCCGGACAAAGAGGGCCAGATGTATCACTGCACAGAAGACGATTTGTATCTTATCCCGACAGCCGAAGTGCCTGTCACTAATATTTATCGTGACGTTATTCTTAACGAGGCAGACCTTCCGATAATGAACACAGCCTACTCGGCTTGTTTCCGTCGTGAAGCAGGTTCTTACGGAAAGGATGTGCGTGGACTTAACCGTCTGCACCAGTTCGACAAGGTTGAGATTGTGCGCATCGACACTCCGGAACACTCTTACGAGTCGTTGCAGGAGATGGTGGACTATGTGCAGAGCTTGGTTGAAAAGCTTGAACTGCCTTGGAGAATCCTTCGCCTTTGCGGAGGCGACATGAGCTTCACTTCGGCTCTTACTTATGACTTCGAGGTTTTCTCTGCAGCTCAGCAGCGCTGGCTTGAGGTTAGCTCTGTGTCTAACTTCGAAAGTTATCAGGCTAACAGGTTGAAGTGCCGCTACAAGTCTGGCGACAAGAAAGCTCAGCTTTGTCATACTTTGAACGGTAGCGCTTTGGCTTTGCCGCGTATAGTTGCCGCTTTGCTGGAGAATAACCAGACGCCTAAGGGCATCAGAATTCCAAAGGCGTTGGTGCCTTACACCGGATTTGAGTATATAGACTAAAAAATATGAGGCAAAAGGGTTTGGACGGTTGTCGCCGTCTGAACCCTGTTTTTTTCTTTAGGTGGGTTCTGTAGATTCATTTCACGTAAATTTTGAATTTGTTTTGAGCAGATTGCTGAGCGAAAGAAGGGAGCAGAGCGGGAACTGTGGCCGACTGACAATCAGCAAGTTGCCGGAATGAATCAAAAAGTGCCGAAAAGTTAGCCCCCTTGATTTATACTTTCTTAATTATAAACGGTGAATTTGTAGAACTCACCTTTAGTGTATTTTTATGGAGAATGCAAGTATAGTTTTCCCGGCGGAGTGGTCGGAACAGAGTGGAGTGCAGCTCACGTGGCCGCACGAAGGCACGGACTGGAACTACATGCTGGAGCGTGTGCAGAGGTGTTACGTGAATGTGGCGAGAGAGATTGCGAAACGCGAAAAGCTGCTGATTGTGTGCCAAGATGAAAATAAGGTGCGAGAGTTGCTCGGCGATGTGAATATGGCTAACGTCATCTTCAGAGAAGTTCCGTCTAACGACACATGGGCGCGAGACCATGGAGCAATAACGGTTTTTGTGGAAGGAGTGCCTTATCTTTACGACTTCACATTCAATGGCTGGGGAATGAAATTTGCCTCTAACCATGACAATCAGATAACAAGAGAGCTGTATGTGACGGAGACTTTTCGTGAAGACGTGGCATATATGAATCTGCTTCATTTCGTGCTTGAAGGCGGAAGTGTGGAGTCCGACGGGAAAGGCACGATAATGACAACCTCCGAGTGCCTTTTGTCGCCAAACAGAAACGACCACTTTGAAAAGGAAGAGCTTGAGGCATTCCTGATGAGCGTGTTTGGCGCGGAGCGAATGCTCTGGATTAACAACGGATACCTTGCCGGTGATGATACGGACAGCCACGTGGACACGCTCGCGCGTTTTTGTGATGAAAAGACCATCGCGTATGTTAAGTGCGATGATGAAAACGATGAGCATTACGATGCTCTCAAGGCGATGGAGGAGGAGATTAAGGCTTTCAGGACGAAGGACGGTGAGCCGTACAGGTTGGTGCCGCTCCCTATGGCGGACTGTGTGGAGGAAGACGGAGAACGCTTGCCTGCTACATATGCTAACTTCTTGATTGTCAACGGGGCAGTGCTAGTGCCTACTTATAATTCAGAAAAGAAGGACGCAGAGGCGTTGGCTCAGATAAAAGTTGCCTTCCCGGACAGAGAGGTTGTGGGCATAGACTGCTCGGCACTTATTTGCCAGCATGGCTCTTTGCATTGCATAACGATGCAGTTCCCTAAAGGCGTTTTGTGATTGTGATGCGCAGAGATGCGATTCGGACGCGTTTGGCTCTTCCGAAAAAAATATTCTTGTCTTTTTTATTTGAATTTGTTCATAAAAAAGCGATTAGATTGTCAACTCTTTTGTATTTTTGCCGGCAGTAGATTTATTTTTGCGAATTGAGGGATAGTGGCGTCGGATGCAGAAAGTTGTTGCGGTGGAAATTTCACATAAAATTTTTATATAATTAATATAATATTTTTAATCTTCGTTTACGCTTTAGCAACAGCAATCTTTATGGCTGTGCTGTTTCTTGTGCATCAATATTGGAGAAGGGTGCAGAAGTTGGATGTGGTGGAGGCCAAGATTATAAAGAAACTGAAAGATAACGGTTATAAGAACGGAAAAGAGGAGGGCGTGCTTTTCTTTGAAAAGGGCGGTCTGCGCTTCGATGTGAATTTTGTTCAGGAGGAGAAACGTCTTATACAAGTTTATCTTGTGGCGTATATGTCGATAGACACGGAAGAAGAGAAAGTTAGTTATGTGGGGAAAACGCTTCTTGCAAACAGCGTGAATTTCAGCAATCCGCAGACAACGATGGTGGCGTCAAAAGACCTTATTCTTTGCCGAAGCGAGTTCATGATCCGTAACGCGAAGGACTTCTTCAATGAGTTAGACGAGGCTTGCAGCGTGATTGTGGAGTCTTTCAAAGACGCGGTGGAGATTCTTCCTAAGATAAAGAAGGATTATCTTGAAGAGGCGGAAGAGAAAAAGAAGAAGATAGGTTTCTGATAAGCGAAAAGGAATTTTTAGGTGTATTTTAATATATTTTTATGGCTATAATAAAACCGTTCAGAGGCATTCGTCCTCCTAAAGATTTGGTAGAGCAGGTTGCGTCTCGCCCTTATGACGTGCTAAACTCGGAAGAGGCTCGCAAAGAGGCTGAAGGTAACGAAAAGTCGCTTTACCGCATTATTAAGCCGGAAATTGACTTCCCGGCAGGTACTGACGAACATGACCCGCGTGTGTATGACAAGGCAGCGGAGAATTTCGCTATGTTCCAGCAGAAAGGCTGGCTCGTGCAGGACGAAAAGGAAAAGTATTACGTGTATGCGCAGACTATGAACGGCAAGACCCAGTACGGGCTTGTTGTGTGCGCGTATGTGGACGACTATATGACCGGCAAGATTAAGAAGCACGAACTTACCAGACGTGATAAAGAAGAGGACAGAATGAAGCACGTCCGCGTGAACAACGCAAATGTGGAGCCTGTGTTCTTCGCTTATCCGCATAAGGACGAAATCGACGCTATCGTTGCTAAGGTTGTTGCAGGAAAGGCAGAGTACGACTTTGTGGCTCCTGACGGATTTGGTCACCACTTCTGGGTGATTGAGGATGAGGCTACAATTCAGAGAATCACTGAAATATTTGCGGAAATACCGTCTCTTTACATCGCCGATGGTCATCACCGCAGCGCGGCAGCGGCTTTGGTTGGCGACGAAAAGCGCAAGCAGAACCCTAACCATAAGGGCGACGAGGAGTATAACTACTTCCTTGCGGTTTGCTTCCCGGACAATCAGCTGAATATCATCGACTATAACCGTGTGGTTAAGGATTTGAACGGACTTTCGGACGAAGAGTTCCTGTCTGCATTGAACAAGAACTTTGAGGTGAAGGAGATGGGCACGGATATTTACAAGCCGAACAAACTGCACAACTTCTCTCTTTATCTTTCAGGCAAATGGTATTCGTTGACTGCCAAGGAAGGCACTTATGACGATAATGATCCTATCGGTGTGCTGGACGTCACAATCTCGTCAAATCTTATTCTTGACGAAATTCTTGGAATCAAGGATTTGCGTTCTGATAAGCGCATCGATTTCGTGGGTGGAATACGTGGTCTTGGCGAATTGAAGAAGCGTGTTGACAGCGGAGAGATGAAAGTGGCGCTTGCCCTTTACCCTGTGTCTATGAAGCAGCTTATCGACATCGCAGACAGCGGAAACATAATGCCTCCTAAGACAACTTGGTTCGAGCCTAAGCTGCGTTCGGGTCTTGTGATTCATAAACTGGTGTAAGACGTCCGGTTTCGGAGTCAATTGTAAATTACGATTCGTAAATTGTGTGTCATCATGATATTGCTGCGTCTCAAAAGGGACGCAGCTTTTATATTTTAGCGAAAGGACTATCAAAAAGGACTAATATTCCGTATCTAAGCATTTTTTTTCAAAACATTTCTTAATTTAAGGATGAAAATTTGGATAGGTGTGATTTCTTTTTTGTAACTTTGGGCGATTTTTCATATTTCAGATAGATATGTCAAATAATAAAAAAAATGAGGTGTTTATAGATATTGACGCTATTTTGGAGAGCAAGGCTCCTTCTTTGAAAAAGAAACTGCCGCGCTTTTTGATTAACTATTTAAAGAAAATAGCGCATCAGGACGACCTCAATGAGTTCTTTTCCCTGTTCGGACATTTGCAGGGGCAGGAATTCGCTCAGGCGATTCTTGACCATTACCATGTGTCTGTGAATGTTGAGGGAGAAGAGAATTTGCCGGAGAATGGCCGTGTTATTTTTGCGTCTAACCATCCGTTAGGAGGTATGGACGGCGTCGCTATTCTGAATTTTCTTAGCCGTAAGTATGGGGCTGCAAAAGCTCCGGTGAACGACATACTTATGAATGTGAAGCAACTGAACGATTTCTTTATACCGATTAACAAGCTTGGCGGGCAGTCGAAGGATAGTTCTGTGATGATAAACGAAACTTATCAGTCTGACACGCCGATTCTGTTTTTCCCTGCCGGAGTCTGCTCCAGAAAACAGAGCGACGGCAGTATTCGGGACTTGGATTGGAAGAAGACTTTCATAGCGAAGTCTGTGCAGTATCAGAGGGACGTGGTGCCGTTGTCGTTTGTAGGAAGAAACTCGTCTTTTTTCTATAATCTGGCTTATTGGCGCAAGAAGTTGGGTATCAAGGCGAATATTGAGATGCTGTATCTTGTTGATGAGTTTTACAAACACAGAAACAGCACCTTCTCAATCAGAATCGGGAAGCCTATAGCGTGGGAGACGTTTGACAAAAGCAAACCTCCGGCTCAGTGGGCGGAATGGGTGAAGGAAATTGTTTACGGCAACTTCTAGAAATTGGGTTAAAGTGCTCATGAAAAACAACATGGAAATTACAGAACGTAATTTGTAGAAGATGCCTTGCGGTAATTGGTGAATAATATAGCGGTTCTTGCAGTTTGCATTTTATGTGAGAAGTTGAGTTTCGGCGCTGACTATGGCGCTTTTTTGAGTGGACTGATGGTTTTGCAATGGTTGGAACTGCGATGATGTATAATATAAAAAACTTAGAGATAGGCAAATGGAAGCAATTATAGCTCCTGTAAGTGTGGAACTGTTGGAGGCTGAACTGACCCCCGACAAGTTATTGAGGAAAACAAACAAGAGTAACAACGAGATTTATGTAATTACACATCATGACTCTCCGAATGTGATGAGGGAGATTGGCCGTTTGAGGGAAGTCTCTTTCAGAACGTCGGGCGGAGGCAGCGGTTTGGGTTGCGATGTCGATATATATGACACTATGGAGGTGCCGTACAAGCAGCTTATCGTGTGGAATCCTGACGACAGAGAAATCATCGGCGGCTACAGATTTCTGCACGGGGCTGATGTGACTTATGATGAAAACGGGGTTCCTATGCTGACTTCTTCGCACCTTTTCAAGTATTCGGAAAAGTTCCTCAAAGAGTATTTGCCGTACACGATAGAATTGGGCAGGTCGTTTGTGCGTCCGGAATATCAGTCAACAAAGATGGGGGCGAAGAGCCTTTTTGCTCTTGATAACTTGTGGGACGGACTTGGCGCTCTTACGGTAGCTTTGCCTAACACAAAATATTTCTTCGGGAAGGCTACGATGTATCCGTCGTTCGGCGAAGAACCGTCGTGCTTGCTTTATTACTTCCTGAGCAAGTATTTCCCTGACGAAGAGGCGCTTGTCATACCTCACAGACCTATGCCGGTGAATATGGACGTTGAGAAGATGAAGGCTTTGTTCTGCGGCAGCTCGTACAAGGAGGATTACAAGATTCTGAAGGAAGAGATAAAGAAGTTTGACAGAAACATTCCGCCGTTGGTGAACGCGTATATGTCTTTGTCGCCTACAATGAAGATATTTGGAACGTCTGTAAACGATGAGTTTGGCGATGTTCATGAAACAGGCTTGATGATTAAGATTGACGATATTTTCGATGACAAGAAAGTTCGCCACGTGGAATCTTACGTGAAGGCGTTGTGATTGCTCGATGGATAAATAATCAGCGGCGGGGTTTTTCTCCGCCGTTTTTTTTTGTCCGGAGATTAAATTTGTAAGCAAAGTGTTTTGTATGTTGGAGATAAAAGCCTACCTTTGCGCCGTGAAAACAAGGTGGATAGATTTGGCTGATTGCAACCACAGAAAAAAATGCTAAAAAATTTTTTAACGTTACCTGCCAAACCAAAATCCCCCTAAAATTTAATGTTAAACAGAGGCGTAAAGCCTTAAATTTTAAAATTTTATGGGATATTTCTTTTCTTCAGAGTCGGTGTCAGAAGGACATCCAGACAAAGTGTCGGACCAGATTTCGGACGCAATTCTTGACAACATCCTTGCTCAGGACGCAAACGCAAAGGTTGCGTGCGAGACGCTCGTGACAACCGGTCAGGTCGTAGTTGCCGGCGAAATTAAGACTTCTGCAAATATTGATGCTCAAAGCATCGCGCGCAAGGTGATTAACCGTATCGGCTACACTAAAAGCGAGTATATGTTTGACGGAAACTCGTGCGGCATATTCTCAGCTTTGCATGGTCAGTCGCCAGACATCAACAGGGGCGTGGAGCGTGAAGACCCGTATGCGCAGGGCGCGGGCGATCAGGGCATGATGTTCGGGTACGCTTGTGACGAGACGGACAGCCTTATGCCTATATCGCTGGACTTGTCGCACGCTCTTCTTATCGAGCTTGCCGCAATTCGTCGCGAAGGCAAGGTTATGACTTATCTTCGTCCGGACGCAAAATCGCAGGTGACTATTGAGTATGGTGATGACAACAAACCTAAGAAAATTGACACAATCGTAATATCAACGCAGCACGATGAGTTTGTGCTGGCTTCGGATTCTAAATCGCAAGATGCTGCCGACGAAGAGATGGTGGCTAAGATTAAGGAGGATGTGGAAAAGATTCTTTTGCCGCGTGTGTTCGCTCTGGATTCTAAATATGCGGAACTTGCAAAGGACGGCTTCCGTCTTTTGGTGAACCCGACAGGCAAGTTCGTTATTGGCGGTCCTCACGGCGACACAGGTTTGACTGGCCGTAAGATTATCGTTGACACATACGGAGGCAAGGGAGCTCACGGCGGAGGCGCCTTTTCGGGCAAAGACCCGTCGAAGGTGGACCGCTCGGCAGCATACGCAGCAAGACATTTGGCAAAGAATATCGTGGCGGCAGGCTTGGCGAGCGAAGTGCTTGTGCAGGTGGCTTACGCGATTGGTGTCGCAGAGCCAATGAATTTGTACATAAATACTTACGGAACGTCAAAGGTGAATATGTCTGATGGCGAAATGGCTGCGAAAATCAAGGAAAGCAACATTTTTGACATGAGGCCTAAGGCTATCGAAGACCGCCTGAAACTGCGCAACCCTATATACGAAGAGTCTGCATCTTACGGACACATGGGGCGCGAGCCAAAGGTGGTGACAAAAACATTTGCAGATGGTTGCGGAAAACTGTTCACTAAAGAGGTGGAATTGTTCACTTGGGAAAAAACTGACAAGACTGATGAACTGAAAAAGCTTTTCGTTTTGTAAGTTTGTCATTGACAATAGCGTGACGTGCGGCCTCGGTGCTGTATGTCACGTTTTTTTATGATTTGAAAGAAGATGTTTAGGACAGAAAAAAAGAATGTTGGAGATTCTTCAAAGCCGTTTTGATGCGTAAAATGCTGCCGATGCAGAATAAAGTCATTATTTTCAAAAATCCAAATCTTTTTTTCTGTTAATCTTAATCTTAAATCATTAACTTTGCTACTTTCAACGTTAAAGGAATCGATGAAACGAAAAAAGACAGAAGCTTCTCTTACAGATCGCACTTCTTTTCAGGTGCGCTTCAGCGAGGTGGATTCGATGAAGATTGTCTGGCACGGAGAGTACATACGTTATTTTGAGGATGGGCGTGAGGCGTTTGGCAAACGTTTCGGCTTCTCTTATATGGATTTGTACGACGCCGGTTATGTAATTCCTATGGTGGAAATAAACTGCGAGTACAGGTCGCCACTCAGAGTGAACGACAAGGCTATTGTCGAGACCCGTTTTATCGATAGCAAGGCGGCTAAAATCATTTTCGAATATTCTATTTTCAGAGAGGATAACAATGAGCTTGTGGCTACGGGCCGCAGTGTGCAAGTCTTTCTGAATAAGAACTTTGAACTGGAACTGTCTTGCCCTGATGTGTATTTGAACTGGAAGAGAAGATGGAAAATAATAGAGTAGTTTATGCTGTGGCGGACAATATAATCTCTTCTGTCGGATTGACGACGGAGAGCGTGTTGAAAAGCATACAGAACGAAGAGAGCGGCATATCTTTCGTGTCGGACGGAAAAGTATGTCCGCAGGGCTGCTATGCGTCTATGATAGATTGGAGCGAAGTTGCAAAGTTGGATGGTTTTCAGAATATAGAAGGGTATAATCCGCTGGAAAAGCTGATGATACTTTCTGTTAAGGAGGCTCTGTCGCATTGTGACATAGACCCTTCATCTTCGGACACTATCTTTATCTTTTCCACCACAAAAGGAAATGTTGATTTGATTGAGGGAAGAGGAACAGACTTGCCGGATGACGCTCTTCTTTACAATATGGCGGCGCGTGTGGCTAATTTCTTTGATGCGGCGATGAAGCCTTTTGTCATATCTAACGCATGTATTTCTGGTGTGCTGGCTATCTCTGTAGCTCAGAGACTGATTAAGTCTGGCAAATACTGCAATGCGATTGTGGTTGGAGGCGATTTGCTTACAGAGTTCATAATGTCTGGCTTCCAGTCGTTTAAGTCTGTCAGTCCGCAGCCTTGCAGACCATACGACAAGAGCCGCGACGGGCTTACAGTGGGCGAGGGTGTCGCTACTCTGGTGCTTTCGTGCGACAAACAGCTTGTTAAGGATGACGTGCCGGTTATGGTGGCTGGCTCTTCAAGCAGCAATGATGCGAACCATATATCAGGGCCTTCGCGCACGGGCGACGGACTTGCTTTTGCAATCGAGGACGCTCTTGCCGAGGCGGGTGTGTCTGCCGAGGAGGTTGACCTTGTGGATATGCACGGAACGGCGACGCTGTATAATGACGAAATGGAGTCTAAAGCTCTGGCTCTTGCCAATCTCGCAGAGAAGCCGCTTCTCAGTCTGAAGGGATATTTCGGTCATACGATGGGAGCGTCCGGACTGATTGAGACTATTGTCTGCATAGAGGCTATCCGCCGACAGATGCAGTTCCGCACTTTAGGGTTTGAGGAGCTTGGCGTGCCTGTGGAGGTTAATGTGACTAAAGAGACTAAGCCGCTTGAACTTAGGAATGTGCTTAAAACCGCGTCGGGCTTTGGCGGCTGCAATGCGGCTGTCCTCCTTTCTACGGTGACGGCCGGCATGGATTTTGGCAGATTTGCAGAGATATCTGTCTCTAAAAGTTGCGTGATAGAGGATGAAAAGGTGGTTGTGGACGGCAATGTGCTTTTTGACGGCTCAGAGTTCGCAGGTGACTATCCGTCTTTTATAAGAAAAGCGTTTAAGGAGATTTCTGCTCCTTACATGAAGTTTGCGAAGATGGACGACCTGAGCAAGCTTGGGCTTACGGCGGTGGAGTACCTTTTGCAGGACGATAGAGTGAAGGAAAGGTTTGCTGCTCGTGACATCGCTTTGCTTCTTTCTAATAAATACAGCTCGTTGGATACTGACGTGAAGCATCAGCTTTCGTTAGACAATAAAGAGGCTGGTCAGCCAAGCCCTGCCGTCTTTGTTTACACTTTGCCTAATATTGTGATGGGCGAAATCTGCATAAGGCATAAATTGCAGGGTGAAAACACCTTCCTGATCTTTGACAAGGAGGATAAGAACCTCTTTGTGGAGTGGTCGTCTGTATTGTTCTCGTTAGGAAAGGCAAAGGCGTGCATCACCGGATGGGTCGATTTCTTTGACGGAAAGTATAGGGCAAGTGTGGTGCTGCTTGAAGAAAAAGGATTTGATAAATAATTGATTTTGAATATTTTATATAATTTGAACTAAATGGAAAATTTGATTAATGATTTGAAGGCTCAACTTATAGAGGAACTTAATTTGGAAGATGTGACTGTTGAGGATATAGATACTGAGGCGCCGCTTTTTGGCGACGAAGGTCTCGGCTTGGACTCTATTGACGCGTTGGAGATTATTCTTCTGCTTGAAAAATATTATGGGTTGAAGATCGAAAATCCTAAGTCTGGCAAGGATATATTCTTCTCTGTGAAGACTTTGGCGGACTATATCACCGCTAATAGAAAATAATGGGGACGGTCGTTACTGGGATTGGTGTTGTCTCTGCTGCTGGTCTGAACGTAGATGAGAATCTGAGGTCTTTGCGATGTTGCAGAAGCGGAGTCGCTAAGGCTCGCATTCTTCAGACGAGGCATGATGTGCCGCTTGGCGAGGTCGCGTTGTCTAATGACGAGCTGCGCTCGTTGCTCGGTGTCCCTGAAAAGGAACGCTTTTCTCGTGCTTCGCTGCTTGGCTTGTTAGCCGCCCGCGAGGCTCTGAGGGATTCTGGAGTGTCGGTGGACGGCGGCGCGCGTGTCGGACTTGTCTCTGCCACTTCGGCTGGGGGAATGGACCGTAGCGAGTTCTTTTATAAAGACGAGGTGACGAAGTGCAACAGCGGCAGACTGCGTGATGTGGTCTTGCATGACTGCGGAGACAGTTCCGAGACTGTGGCGAGGTTTCTTGGAATATCTGATTTTGTTACTACCATTAGTACGGCTTGTTCATCTTCTGCAAATGCTGTTATATTGGCAGACAGACTTTTGAGACATAATAAACTGGATGCTGTTCTGGTCGGAGGCATTGACCCTTTGTGCAAATTTACGGTGAACGGTTTCTCTTCTTTGATGATTTTGGACAGGGAACTTTGTCGTCCGTTTGACCAGAGCCGAGCTGGGCTTAATCTTGGAGAGGGCGCCGCTTTCCTCGTGCTGCAGCGCAAGGAGGATGTTGAGTCTGGTGGTTATTGCAGATTGTCGGGTTTTGCGAATGCTAATGATGCTTATCATCAAACAGCCATTTCGCACGATGGAATCGGCCCTTTTTTGGCAATGGAAGGCGCTTTGAAGAGTGCCGGGCTTCACCCTTCGGATATCGACTACGTGAATGTGCATGGCACAGGCACTGAAAATAATGACTGGTCAGAAGGTTTTGCTATGAAAAGGCTTTTTGGCGATTGTGTGCCTATGTTTAGCTCTACCAAAGTTTATACAGGACATACGCTTGGGGCTTGCGGAGCTATCGAGGCTGTCTATTCTGTGCTCTCGCTTGTGAATGACATGGTTTTCCCTACTTTTAATTTTAAAAACGCAATAGAAGGGCTGGAGCTTGAGCCTGTTGTGGCTCTTCGGGAGAATGCGGGGCTGAAGAATGTGATGAGCAATTCGTTCGGCTTTGGCGGAAATGTGTCGTCGTTAATTTTTTCTAAAATGTAATTTGCTGATGGCTTGCTTTATAACAAATAAAATATCGGTCAGTCCGCAGCAGACTTTTTTGTCGGACTCTTTTTTCTCCGGCTCGGCTAATGTGGCTGAAGAGAGAAAACTGAGGGCGGTTGAGCCAAATTACAAAGAGACTATTGCGGAGGCTGGACTTCGCAGGCGAATGAGCCGCATTGTGAAGATGGGTGTCTCTGCCGGACTTGCTTGCGCCAACGGTGCCGATGGTGTGGACGCTATCATTACCGCTACCGGTTTGGGCTGCCTTGCTGACACTGAAAAGTTTCTGGACTCTGTCGTGCGTAACGACGAGTCGTTGCTTAACCCTACCGCGTTTATCCAGTCCACGTTCAACACCATAGGTGCTCAGATTGCTCTTATCCTGAAGAATAGTTCGTACAATGTGACCTACGCGCATAGAGGCTTCTCTTTTGAGTCTGCTCTGCTCGACGCTATGCTGCGCATTGAGGACGGCGACGCTCGCAACGTGCTTGTCGGGGCTATGGACGAGATTACAGACTTGTCTTTTGCTGTGATGGAGAGACTGGGCTTTTGGCGTAACGGTGCTGTGATGGGCGAGGGCGCGAATTTCTTCTTGCTGTCTGGCTCAAAGTCGTCTGCCGATGATGTGGCTTTGGTTGATGTGGCTACTTTCATGAATAGGAAAGAGGAGGCTTTTGATAAGTGCGTGCAAGGTTTCTTGTCTCGCAATAATCTGGAAATTAGTCAGATTGATGTGCTGCTTTATGGCTCGTCAGACAAGAGCTACTGTCTTGGCGGAGTCTGTTCGGCTGTGAGTGAGGCGGTGGATTATAAAAAGTATTGCGGCGAATTTCCTACGGCTTCGTCTTTTGCGGTGTGGCTTGGCGCGGAGGTGCTGAAGAGGGGCGCATTGCCTTGCGGCAAAACTCTTGATGGTGCGAAACGTGTGCTTGTATATACTGATTATCAGTCTGTTAATCGTTCATTAATACTTCTTGAAATATGATTCCGTTAGTTCTTATATCGGCGGTTGTGCTTGGGATAGCCTTTCTGGTGTATGCCTCATACAATGTGTCGTCTAATGTCTATGTGAACGCTTTTTGCAGGGCGAAAACTACGCGAAAGGTGGTGGCGTTAACGTTTGACGACGGTCCGCACGGCGAAAATACTGAGGCCGTGCTTGATCTGCTCAGCGCTAAGAAGGTTCCGGCTGCTTTTTTCTGCATAGGCTCTAAGGCGGAGACGCAGCCTGATGTGGTGAGGCGAATGGTGCGTGACGGTCATCTTGTCGGTAATCACAGCTATTCGCATAGCGCTAAATTTCCTGTTTTTGACGTTGATAGGATGGTGGCGGACATAGCGAAATGCAATGAGGTTCTGGAGGAAATCACAGAGGAGAAGGTACTCTTTTTCCGTCCGCCGTTCGGGGTGACTAATCCTTTGCTGAAAAAGGCTTTGAAAAGCTTTGAATTTGACGTGGTTGGCTGGAGCGTAAGGTCGTACGATGCAAGAGCGGGCGAGACGGTGGAGTCTGTTGTTGAGCGTATCACCAAGCGCATAGAGCCGGGCAGCGTAATTCTTCTGCACGACAGATTAGACGATTCGGAAGAGATTCTCAGACGTGTGCTGCAGTGGCTGGCGGATAACGAATACGAGGTGGAGCGCGCGGACAGGCTGTTGGGACTGCCTTCGGTCGAGGATTGATCTTTTTGAAGTGACGATGCTTAACCCTATGGCGTTTGGCGCGTTTGTTGCTTTATTTGTTATGAAGGGCGCTCGTCGCATGGTAACGGAGATTTGCCTCGGTGATGTGACTCGAATTAAAGGCTTAATTCGCAAAGCCCGAAACATTATGAGAGAGATGAATATTAAAATTGATTTTTAAAGTGTTTACAATATGAAGAGAGTTTTTTTATTTATTGCAACAGTGTTTTTCACTGTCTCTTTGTGCGCTCAGTCTTTGAAGCCTGTTGGCGACGAGGCGGCGTTCAGGTCTAAGATGCAGGCTTCTGCTTCTAAAATTAATACTATTCAAAGCGATTTTGTTCAGAATAAGTATATGGCAGGGCTTACTACGGCTATCAAGTCTAGCGGAAAATTTTATTATCAGAAGGAGGATAAAATGGCTCTGTCTTACACAAAGCCTATGAAGTCTCAGATGGTGATGAACGGCTCGAAAATGATGATGGCTGCCGGCGGCAAGAGAAATGTTGTGGACGCCTCTTCTAACAAGCTGATGGGCGAAATGAAGAACGTGATGGCGGCTTGCTTCACTGGCGACCTGAAAAACATGTCGTCAAACTACAAAATGGAGTTCTTTGAAGATGCCGGGAACTACATGGTGAAGATTACTCCTAAGGACGAAAAGGCTAAGGCCTACGTGGCTCATGTGGAACTTTATCTTGACAAGAAGGATATGTCTATGTCAAAAATGGTGATGGTTCAGCCTGTCAAGTCGGGAAAAAAGACCGGAGATTATACAGAGTACGTGTTCTCTAACAAAAAGTTTAATGCGCCTATAGACGCTTCTAATTTCAAGGTGGATTGATGAAAGTTCGTTTAATTTGTTTGATAATGGTGATTTCGGCGGCGGCTTCAGGTTGTACGCCGAAATTGTTTAAGGGTATGGACAGGGTCGGCAGCGGAAAAATGACGTTGAGCGACAAGATGTTTGTGAAAGTTGACAGCCAGTCTGTTTATAATATGCAGATTGATTTCAGAGAGAATAGCTTTGCCGGGCTGCTGGTGGTCTCTCCGGGCGAGAATGGCTCGCTCAGAACTGTCTTCACAACTTATTTCGGAATGTCTGTGTTTGACTTCGAAATTACGCACAGTGAGCTTGTGGTGAACAGCTGCATGGAGCAGATGAACAGAAAGGCGGTGCTGTCTATCTTTGAACGTGATTTCAGACGGCTTTTTGGAGTTTATCCTTATTCTAAAGATTTATGCAAGATGAAGGCTTATCAAAAGGGTAGTCGCGACGGTTATAAAGTGAAGACTGCAGAGGGCAAGGTGTGCTATCTGATAGATAATGAGAAGGGCGAACTCTGCGCGGCTTCTACTGCAGGCTGCATCAAAGGTGCTGACTTTAAATTTGAAAACGGGATGAAAGGCATTGAGATTTTGCACAAAAAGTTGGGTCTGAAACTGAAACTTGATTTTATGGAGTAGAGCTCACGTGCTTTGCTCCGCTTTTGTTGTCGTGTGAAGCTGGGATAGGCTTGCCAGACGAGGCGTACCAGCAGAACAAATAACAGCTGAAGAACGTGTTTATGAAGCGGTGATGTAAATTGAAAATTTAAATTTGCAAAGATTAATATGAGAGCAAAATTTTTAATAGCAATATTGCTGTTCGTGCTGCCAAGCTTGTCGGCACAGAGTGTTAGTAAGGAACAGTTGAAGAAGTTGAATGATATTCTCGGGTTGTATGAGACTGAATTTGACCAGTATCAATTACCTGAGGATGAAGAGAAAGGAGCTTGTAAAAAATTTTTTCACATTTGCCCTTTCGATTCAAAGTATGCAATTATAGGTTATGGAATGTTTTGTGCTGTCAATGCAAAAGACCCAGAAGGACACAAGTTTGCGTTAGTTGATCGGGACGGAAATATAGTTCTAAAAACTGAAGCAGAGTCTTATTGGCAAACCTCCAATTATATGTTGGCTAGATCATATGCTTCGCCTATGATTGTCGTTATGCGTCATGATTCTCACATAAAGACTTTATATGATACAGAATGCGGAGTTGTTCAAAATGATTTTGAGGATAATGAAATAAGGTATATGGAGCTTTTTAGTCGTGCGACCTTGTCTTCGCCCCCAAATCCTAAATACCTGAAATTTTACATTAGAAATGATGATTATTACAAACCTGATTGTGAAGGCATTGTGCGAAGATGTGACATGAAAGAGATTTTGCCTCGCAAATATTTTAACATTCGAGCAGTGTATGACAACTATTTTTCAGTGTCAGACTCTACGGCATTGCATTATTATGATCCTCTAACTGCACTTGTTGACTCGAACGGGGTTTTCCTTACGGATTTCATTTATGAATCTGTTTGGAGGCCCAAAGTACAAAAAGAAGGAGTTTCAGAAGTCATGTGGAGCGCGTGGGGTGGTCGTCCGTTTTATGAGCAAAAAGCAGAGCCTTCAAACGGAAAGGTTTTTGAGGTTGAAATAGAAAATAAAATTGGGTTTATAAATGACAAAGGGAAAGAGCTGATACCTTTGATTTTTGAGATTAACTCTCCAGATGTGCTTTTCTGGAATGGAGAACTTGCGTTTGCTTATGGTCAAGTGAATGGCAAAGGGTATGTTTGTGACGGCAAAGGCAACAAGGTCTGCGAAGTGGGGAATGACAAGAAGGTCCATTTGTGGCAAGACTGTAATGTCATAGTTTATGGAGGGAAAAACAGCCCTGCCCAGATAGACACCATTTACGACAGAAAAGGGAAGGTTACGGACCGACTGCCAGTAAACAAAAGTTTGGAATGGCACTTCAGTGGCGGCAAATGGACTCTGAAGAGTGACAAAGGCAGGAAGATCGCCGGTCCTTTTGACAAGTATAGGTTCAGTGGTCAGGTGCACGAAGAGAATCTCTTTATAGTGGGCAACGGAGACAAGTGGGGCATGATAGACAAGACAGGCAAGGTTTTGATTCCGATAGAAAAACTGCGCGTTGACTTCAAGAAATGTGGAACTGTGGAGGTGCAAGAGGAGAAAGACTTTTATCAGATATATTCAAAGGAGGGAAAATTGTTGTCGGAAGAGAAATTTAGATGTTCAGACAACCCTGAAATATATTTTGGGTATGGTCCTGCACCTGACGGCTTTTGGTTTTGTAACGCAGAAGGCAAATGGGGGCTTTGTCGCCTGAAAGACATGAAGGTGCTTGTTCCTTTCGTTTGTGAAAAATCTGGCACAGAACTGAAATTCGGCATGGCTACCGCCTTCTACAAAGGCAGATGGTACTTCATCAACGAGCTTGGCGAGGGCTTGCCAGACGAGGCGTACCAGCAGAACAAATAACAGCCGTCCCACTGCGGAGACGTAGTTCACTACGTCTCCGCAGTGGGCAACGCTCACAATACATGCGTAGCTTTGGTTAGGATTTTGGCTGGTTCATTACGTCCGTCACGGTTCTTGCATTTAGGAATTCAGACTTTCCGTCTTGCGTTCTCTCTGCCTGGAGGGCAGCACCGAGCGCAGCGAGAGTAACCCGGGACGAAGTCTCGGGAAGTGAGATGCACAAGAGCCGCTGTCTGGAGGGCAGTACAAAAGTATCCTTCTGTCCAACAACTTGCCAAACACGCTGAATTTGTATATCTTTGTAAAAACTTAAAAGCAGAAATTATGGGCTTATATCTGAATCCGAATGCGGATGCGTTCCAAATGGGCTTGAATACAGAGATTTATGTGGATAAGTCTCTTATTCTGTCAGAACTAAATAAGTTGGTGAGCAGT
>JAGBRL010000076.1 GCA_017632345.1 Paludibacteraceae bacterium | reverse complement strand
TTCGGCCTCCTGCGTTCGAGAACTTCTGGTAGCCCTCTTTCCCCTGATCTATTCTGCTGTAGATATTGTCTTTGTCATTGTCGAAGGCAACATTATCCGGGTCTATGTCATTGCGGAACTCCAGAAAATGCGCGTCGTCCGACAAAGCGTTCCTTGACGCATATTCGTCGGACGAGAGGGATATTTCACGCCCTATTATCTCCTCGTTGCCGCTGCCGTCCTTCATCACCACGGTGTCGCCCTTTGTAAAGAACGAGCCGGCTGGAGCAGCGTCAAACTTCTCTTTGGAGTACGCCTCTGTAGTGGAGTTTGCCACCGGGTTGTCGCCGCCACCAGTAGAGTTTTCTCCTGTAAGTTCCTCAAGGTCTATCATAGCCGCAGTTCTCGGGTCATAAATAGAGACAATATTCCCTTTGGCAAGCTCTCCGGCACAGTTGATCTGAATCTTTTCGAACTTAGTCCACAGGCGAATATTTTTTATGATAGGGAACTCGATATGCCCCTTGCCCGTGATAATTGTGGAGTCCTTCTCGTCATAAGAGAGAGAGTCAATTATCACGCTTGTACCGTTGGCGTTTATAGTATCGCCCACACGCATTATTTTCCCTTTGCTGTCTCCGCAGTCTGTAAGCGGAGGAATGTCGTCACCACAGTCGGCCGCCCTGTTAGGGTCCGGAATAATGAACTGAAGAGTATCGCCATACGGGCCATAAAGGGTATCCTGTTCGCCACACTTGATGTACTGCCCACGAATCTCGTAAAGCGTTCCGTAAGAGAGGTTTGAGAGCTGGAACTTTGTTGTGTCCACCGTGTTTATGATGTAAGGCGTCCACTTATCCTGCCCCTGTTTGCGCACCTCAATACCGATGCCGCAGTACCCTTTTCCGGCAATCTCCGGTTTGTTTTTCCAATAAGCCAGCGGAGTGATAGAGACTGTATCTACCGAGTCTATATGAAGAGAGTCCAGCGAATAATCCATCCGTTTTGAAGAGAGAACCGGGTCATACGGAATTTCCGGTTCCGGAACCTGCGGAGTGCCGCAATAGACAAATGTGTACACCGGACTTATATGCGACTCGCCACTTAGCTTATTCACCAAGACACGCCAAGCGTAGGTGACATCCGCTCTGTACTTACCTTCAGTTTTAACACTTTGATAAATAGAATGATACAGATTCTTCACATCTTCCACAAGCACAGAATTCTGTTCAAACGCTCTGTTTGCAGACACACCTTCCGGCACTTCCGCCACCTGCAGCTGATAGCTCAAAGGCTCGCCGGTAGGGTTTGCAGACTGCCACTGAAAATTAATTACAGTCTCAGAACAAGCAATAGAATCCTTGTTGTACGGATAAATCAGATAAGGGCCTTGCACAGTGCTCTGCATGAAGAGCGTGGTGGCGGAAGCGCGGCTCAGAGCTATACGGCGCTGCGGATAGTGATAAGCAGAGAAAGCCTGAAAAGAGATGGTGTAAGCGCCCTCTTCAAAACATTTGGTAGCATAACCACTGCCTATAGAAATATTATTTTCATTAAACAATTGCGAAATAGAGCCATTCTGAATTTCAGAATCCAAATAAGCCGGCTTGCCAGGATGCAAGGAGAGGTTTCCAAAATAAGAACGGAACACCACCCTGCCTCCGGCGTTCTTCACAGACATTTCCACCACAAAGTCATCCGGACGCTTAGTCATGTCTCGCAGAAGGACGTTCACCATGAACCTGCGGCTTCCGACATAGTCTTTCAGACAAGTGCCGTGAGGAGGAGTTATGATTGCGTTCACATCTATTGGATAGACAGCAACATCCTGCGCCCGCATGAACTGCGGGAGCAACAGAATGAGCATCAATGGCATTAATAACCGTTTTAACATTTCGCTTTATTTCTTTTTATACTTATTATACTTAAACTTACAATTACGGGCGATAAATAATATGAGTTCCTTCCGCATCATTTTTAGTTTTCAGAAGCAGAACCATCACTTCAGGAATACTATATTCGCCATTTTCTTTCCATGTCTCTATACCTTCAAACTCGCTCAGTTTGACAGTAAAAGAGGCCTCGCCGTCGCTCTTTTTCCATTCGCTCGACCTTGCATTTATTTTATAAGAAGCAGAAAGTTTCCCGCTCATGTGATACAAGAAAAGTTCCGCATCCGTTGCCTCGCTGAAGGTAGCGGTTACTCTCACGTCCTCAAACTGGCTATAGTTGTCGAACGGATTAGGCGTCACAGACAAGTCAAGGATATTACCGCCACTATTGAAGCCTCCGTCATAAATCACAATATTATCGTAAGCCACCTTAAGAGCGAGCGTGTCCGAGTAATATTTGCAGCCTTTGAAATAAGCCGTCATGTAAGCAGTATGGTTAAGCCATACAGAATCGCCTTTCGAGACAGCGCTTGCCGTGTCATTTATCCTTGCAAAGTTAATATGTTTTGCCAAAGATTCATCCACCATCAAGTTAAAATGATTCTTAAAATAAGAGTCTGGCACCAATGTCTTTGTATCGATACCGTTGAGCGGCTCTTTGTACATATCCAGGCCGTTCTCAATGTCGTAGATATACATACGCTTATCCAGCAGCTCAATTCTGTCATCATCAAAAGTATAAGAAACACTGTCCAGCAACGAGTCCGGCGCGCAAATATCTATCAAAGCGATGATGTCAGACTTGTTTCTCCAAGTAGAAGCCCAGAATACAATAGAGCTATCTTCCACATCAACGCCCTCTTGCTGGAATCCCATCAGAGTGTCGAGAGAACATCCGTTCGCGTCCGAAAACACAAGTTTGAACACCGTCTCTTTTGTGCCCATCACATCTATCGGAGCATTAGCAAACGACAACAGCTCGTCCGCATTTCCATCAATTCCGTACGAGTAAGTATAAGGAGGCGTACCACCCCTCGGACGATTGAAGAACAGCACTCCGCCGGTCAAGTCAGAGACCGAATTTTCGTCAGCGCAAATAGACGACGTTACAAACTGGACAGAAAGAGGGTCCGGACTCTTCACAATAATTGCAGTGTCAAACGAGGCAGTATCACCCATCACGCTGCGACAACCGTTTCTGTCAACAGCAGTGAAGAAGAACGTGTCAGCCTTCAATCCGTCAATCGTCATATACTTATAAACAAATACTGCATCTGCAAGCTTCAACGTGTCGTTATGCAATTCAGAGCTGAAAATGTTCAACGTATCATCGACAGCCCATCCGCTATTCTGAACAATTTCGTATGGAGCAGTTCCGCCCTGAATATAAAGTTCAATCTTGCCATCTTCAGTGCCGCTGCAAGAGGTGCTGACAATAGCCTTCTTAGACAAATTAATTGCCGGAATAGTATCAATAACAGAAACCTCGACGTAAGTTCCGCAATCTTCACCCTCAGCCTGCTCATAAACGAAAAGACCATGAGTCTTTGTGGAAAGCATCACATCAGAGAATTGCAGAGTGTCACCTTTCAGATTTGGTTTGACCGAAGAGACAAGCGTATCGAAACTCATTTCGACGCAATCATCCAATGAGTCCAGTCGGCAAGGCGACACATACTCAAGCATTGTGTAATTGCCGTCAAAAGAAGGTCTGTCACCTTTAAAATAAATCTCTGTTGCCGTCAGAGGGTCTTCCGGACAAAGCACAGATGTAGAATCCGCCTTAAGGACAAACTTAGAGCGCACATCATACTCTTTGTCTGAAATTACGAAACATCCGTTCTTGTCCATAACAGTAGCGATGTATCTGCCCGGAGCAAGGAACTGGCTCAAGCCCCAACCATTTTGGGTCTTTTCATCATAATGCGACGCCTCGCCTCCGCGATAACCGTCGGTCAGTTCGCCCTTGGACTTCTCTTCCAAAGTATCTTTGAACGAGAAGTTGTATTCGCCCCAGCCGCCGCTTGCAAACACCAGAATCTGACGTTTGGTAGGGTCACAATAAGCAGCATCCTCATCAAACAAGATCGAGTCTATCTTCAGCACATTTGGCGGCAATTTAATCGCAAAGGTATCGTGATAAACACAACTCTTTGCGTCTGTAACCTCAATAGCATATTTGCCCGGAGCAAGATTTGCAATTGTCTGCGTGTTAGCTTGCTGATATTCGCCGCTAAGCCCTATCCAGAAATCTTCCAAATGATAATTGGAATAAACAGGAGCAGTGATAGTGTCTCCTGCCGCATTGAGATAGAACTGTTCTGTAGAGTCCGAACCTGCCGGCATTTCGAACGAAAGTTCTTTCCAATCCGTTCCGTTAACAGGAAGATGCGACCATTTCAGCGACTTAAAGTCGTAAGTGTCATGTAATTTATCAATTTCTATTTCGCCTTTTTCCGTAACAGTCACGCCCTCCGAGTCAGACTCAATGTAATAGAGCCTGTTCTTTGAGTAAGGATCGTCCTTGCTATGAGAGACTGCATAATAAGACGAGCCGAGACTGAGCGAGGTTTTTCCGCGCAACGGCTTAAGACTGATAACACCATCATCCGAAGACGAGCAGCTAACATCCAACGTCTGTCCAAAAAGTTTCACCGGCGCCGGCTTGTCTATAATGACATCCAAATAGACGCTATCCGGACAAGCCTCTAACGGGCTTCTATACACGAAACGATAAAGATTTGCCTTGCATGGCTCAAGAGTTTTCACATAACCGGAACTTACAGTCTCCTCTTCAAGCAGTCTCAAGAACATCGTGTCTTTCTCGTATGGCACTTCCACAATTTCTTTCACGAAACTTGTGTCATAAACCTGCAGCGAGTCGTATAAGTATCCTCCTGCGATAGAGTCGTACATCTGCTCATAGACAGTATCTCTCTTAATAATAGAGTCCCTGCCCGAAACCAATGTGTCATAAACAACAGTATAACGGGTTGAATCGTATTTAGGAGAATAGCTCCAAGACGTGTCAATCTGAGGCACCAGAATTGTGTCTTGCCTCATTTCCGTATAACGCAAGTGTTCTGCAGACCAAGAGCTCAAACTTGAATTTTCAGCTCCGCCTTCTGTTCTCAAAACAACCTTTCCGTCTTCACTATAAGGGCAATTCAGATAAGTTTTAGACAAATGCTTGTCCAAAATCAGCTTATACTCATCAATGCCTGAAATCTTAAGAGTTGCAGAGTCAACTTCACCACATTCGTTAGTCACATAGATAAACCACTTACCAGCAGGCAATGAATCCGCAACAAACGTCAACTCATTTTGACCTTGCTCGTTGACCACAGTATCCACTGCAACAACTTTAGCGCTCAGGTCCTCTTTCTTCACCTTTACACTATGCTCGTCTGTCCAGCCTTTCACACGGAAAGAGAGAGAGCCGTTTGGCACAGAAAGACAAGTTAGATTCTTATGATTAAACGCCGTATTGTCAAATTCCGTAGGCAATTTGTCAACATCAAACGTCTTTACGACTTTGTTGCCGCAAACATCCTGCACCCTAATAACATAACGCCCTGAATACATAGCACCCAATTCAAATACACTGTCATGGGCAGGACGGATAACTTCTCTATGAAGAGGAAGATTGAATATAAACCAATAGTCATATTTATAAATCTCAGCTATATGACTATCATTCCAACCATCTACAATAAATTCCACCGAGCCATTTGCTTTTTTACAAGTCTGAGGAGTAACCGCCACATCTCCATCAATGGCAAGCTGACCAATAGCCTCAACTGTCACTTGCTGCTCTACTGGATTCAGACCCATATCACAACCCAACGCTCCGTAACGCACATTAACGATGTAATTGCCCGGTGCAAAGGTGTCCGGAAGTGCTATGCCATCAGTATGCTTCAATGTACGGGCAAATTTAGACAAGAAGCCGCCATTTTCGTCAAACAGACTAACAGTCACGTCCATTGCGACAGGCAGTTCTTTTCCAGAAGCCCAGAAAATCGCCATGCTGCCATTGTTAGCCTGATAGCACTTCTCCTTCTGAGGAACAACTTCCAAAGCCAACGGAGGAAGGTCTTCCAAACCTGGAATTTTAACAGTCTGTGTCAGCACTCCGCAACCTTCCATATCTTGCACTGTAAGAGTGTACAACTTGCCGGACTCTGTCACATAATCAGACGGAGCGTAGCCCAATACTGTTGTATCTTCTTTTGTTCCATCGCTCCATATATAACGGTATGGAGAGGTTTCGCCCTTCACTTCTGCAGACAATCTGCCAGAAGGGCAATTTATACCAGAAACTGCAAAATCTATAGAAAGCGTATCCGGAGCTTTGATCTCGACAGACTTGCTGGCCACGTCACCCGGACATCCGTTCGCAAATGTCTGATAAACAACCGAATACTCGCCTTTGCCTAAATCCTTGAATATATATGCAGAATCAGAAGGGATAGAAGAAACGGCCTTTCCATTGCATATAAACTCGCCTAACGACGGTATTCCGCCAGACAACTCAACCGCGAACCAGCCGCTCTGCTCTTTTGCGCATCTTAGCTTTGGCGACACGCTCGTCACCTTCAGTCCGTATGGCTCATATTTTGGCAAAGAAACTTCTACAAATGCTTCTTTCTCCTTGCAATCATCCTTCACTTCAAAACGATAATCTCCGCCACCTACTTTGTTCATCACAAATAAAACATCACCATAAACATCTGTCACCGGATAGACACGGCGTTCGTTCCAATAAGCTTTATAGCCAGGCTCCCATCCGTTAACCTTAACCTTGACAACACCGTCTGGAACAGAGACACAGCTTTGCGGAACCACCTCCGGCTTGTTGATGACCAAAGGCTGCTCCTTCTTGTTCAGCACAACAGTATCTGTATAATCGTTCATATCCAAACGACAATCGGATGTACCATAGTACAAGTTGTAGATATATTCGCCAGGCGCTACACTTTCGAAAATCAAAGAGTCCTGCTCTTTGTTTGACGTCGCAACTTGCACTTCATTTCCGTCCATATCCATCAATCTGCAAGTGACAGCCTGCTTCTCATTATTGCTGTCGAAAGAGACCTTGACACTTGAGTTGTTTGAGCCAAAACATGTTTCGTGCCGTCCAATACCTTCGAACACCAGCTGACTTAGAGTATAATTAGTTGACACTTCTCCAACAACCGACTTTGATGAGCATCCGTTTTTATCTGTCACCACGCAAGTGTAATAACCCGCTCCTACATTTTTAAGTTTATTAAGGCCTTCGCCGCCTTCCGTTCCATCCGGATAGATCCACTTGTAGTTATACCCGCCTCTTTCTCCTGTTGCAGAAACACTAACTACCGCGTCCTGACAAGCGTAACCGTTCACCATCATATTCACCTTCAATGGCTGAGGCGCAAGAATATCAAATTCCAGCAAAGCTTTATCTGTACAATCTTCAAAATCAGACTGCAGCTGAACTTGATAATGCCCTCCCGTCAGATCGGAGAAAGAGAATATTGTATCTCCCGGAACTACGCTCAACTTACGAGAATAACCTTTGTCCGACTTCAACGTAAAGGTTGCGTAATGACCTGAAGAGACTGCAATGCTCACACTGTCTTCGCTATCGTGGCACAACAGAGAATCTACGGAGTGATACAACAACTTCATAGACATCGCATCAGGACCATAGACAACAATATCTTTCAAATTATAACTGCCTCCACATTCGTCACTTGCTGTCAAAGAGTGGTCTCCTACCGGAATTTGTGACAAGTGAATATATGCGTCTGTATAGTTGTACTCATCTGTATATGAAATATATGCTGACGGATTCGTCACTTCCGCCTTAAACTCGACACCGTCCAAACGGAACACCATACTTGGGTGATAACCTATAATCGGCATATCATAAGAGGCCGACGAATTGGTCAAGCACATTGTAAATATAGAATCAACGCCCGCATCAACACCTCCAAGAGAGAGTTGAGGTCGCTCTTTCACCTCAACTGCAAAAGAAGTATCTACCACACAAGCGGCATCCGAAACCAAATCAACATGATAAAGACCTGAACTCAAACCTATTGCTTTGGCATATCCTGTTTCATCATTGTACAGTTCAGCTCCATTTGCATCAGTCAGAAGCAAAGAGACCGGATCGCCTTTTTCTGTAGCATAAGTCAAACGTATTTCACCATCTTCGCCGCCTGCACAAAGCGGATAGATAGCCACTGGGTTCTCCACAACTATCGGCACATACTTGCGGATGGTCAATGCAAAACTGTAAATTGTATCTGTGAACATGACACCCTTTGCAAAACGTTCCATTTCATAAACTCCCGGCTGCAACGTGTCTGTACTGATATTCCACTCCGCAAATTGTCTTGAAACGCCAAAACAGATTGTGTCTTCCGTATGAATGTCTATCGTGTCTCGCTCTTTGTCGTCAAGTTCATACGCACCCACACATGTGAAAGGCAATCTTTCTGAGCCTCGCTGGTCGGTTGTAACAGCTGTTTCCGACAATGGCAAACGGATGCTTGCGCTATCTGCCAAATAATCATTTTTCAGCACAATAACTTTCGTCATCAACGTGTCCGACGGCAAGGTTGAAGAAGCCCTGAAAAAGCCGTCTTTGCTCTCTCCGTCCAAAACACCCTGAAGAGCCTCTGACGAAACCAGCAAATCATGTTCTCCAAGCATCCATGAGTCATACACAGTATCCGGTTTGCTAATAAAGACGTTGTAGTCCGACTTCATCGGCACCGCATCATGCTTATAGTTTCCATCTTTCATCATGAAAATCTTTGTGTTGAAAATGTTTCCTATGAATGTTACCGGAATGTAATTTGGCATATAGATGCACGATTGAGAATTGTAGCCTGAAATCGTGTTGTTAACAAGCGAAATATCCAACATACCAACATTACAGCTGTATTGCGGATAAAGGCTGAAGGCATTGTTGACTTTGTTTATAGTGTTGTTTCGTAACGAAACCATCCCTGAATCCACATTTAACGCCAAAGCTGTAGAGCTGGCTTCAAACGAACAGTTTTCAACAACAATATGCTTAGAAATTCCATTATAAGCCCGCTGAGACAAAGAGGCGCCATAGGAAGTGTTGTTGTCAAACCGTGAGCCTGCAACACGAATGGTGTCTGCCGTAACAGAAATACCGCAATAGTTATTTTCAAACCGGCAAGAGTCAACGTAAATATTAAAGTGAGCGTCCTCTTTCCCGTTCCATGCAGAGAAAGCAGAACTGCTTCCTCTAGGAACAGAACGGTTGCCTGCGAAAGTCACACCAAACATATTAATCTCACCACTTGCTCTTGGCTCAAAACGCACAATGTAGTATCCATTATCCGCTGTGTTTTTTATAGACACAAAGTTATAGCTGTCATCAAACGCCACTTGGTCGTCTCCCGCATAATCGGCAGTAAGCACCGTCTTATATTTTATAGGATTTGGCACTGCTCCCGCTTTTGCATCAGGAGGATACGCCCCAATGAGATTCAGGCACCTGCTGCTGGAGTATGAATTATATTTGGACCTGCTGAATTTTCCATAATAATCATACATCGGCACATAACGGCCCTCTGCTATATGGAAGGTTGCAGCCGGAGGAACAACGGAGAAGTAGCGGGCAAAGGTTGTGTCGCCCATCGCATTGTCCCAAGAACGTCCTGTTCCATCACCCAACGGCTCTTGTTTCACATAGTAATTCATCAAAGTAGGGAACTCAAACGCTCCCACACAACTTGTGTCTTTTCTGTTGAATCCTCTCTGGTCTGTATCTACAGCCCTTAGTGAACGAGGAACAGAGAGTATCTGACCTCCTGAGAATCCCGAATTGATAACAGCAATGGTTGGGGTGTGCCCCGCATTGTCCCTGACACGCGGCACAAAACTCTTGCCGTTGCTCACACCGTCCAAAACTTCCTCCAGTTCAGAAAACTCCATCGTCATATCTGTCGCACTGTTGTTCCATCCGGACTCTGACATAAAGACATTGTATTCGCTTCGCGCAATGGAGGCGGTTCCTTGATGTGCCAGCCCGACATTTCCGACCACCAAATTAGCGAACAGGCTCATTTTAGATGTTCCGTCTGTGCGAATTAACGCTGAAGCCGCACTCTCTTTTATCGGAAGATTGCCTGAAATGGTGTTGTTTGTCAAATCCAACTCTGCATTGTTCAAAACTATCATTGACCCGTCTGCCGAAGCATTGGTAGCGAACGTCGAATTTTCAAAGCTTGCCTTTGTACCATTTAGATTAGCTACAGAAGCCACCGGCTCTCCTCCGCAAGCTTCTATTGTAAGGTTCTCGTCCATCGTAGAACGCTCAACCTTAAGCGTTCCGCCTTGCATACGGAAAACAGATGCCGATGCTGCAAAATTATTCTTGAACCTTGAATCATAAACCTCAACAGTTCCTCCTTCACAACTAATCGCAGAAGAGACATTCCGCTCTACCACACACCGTTCCATCTTCAGCGACGAAGAACCCAGTCTAACTGCCGCTCCTGCGCAATTATTCACACCGCTTAGTGTTAAGCCAAAGAGAGCAAGTTTGCTATTTCCGTTTGCCACAATCAAAACAGAATCGTTCTCGTCCGTATAGTAATGAGATGTAACGTCTAACGAGTGTGAGTAATAGCTAAACATATCGTTATTTCTCACGTCGGCAGACAATCGTGTCTCGAACATCATCGGATTGGCAGGTGCCCCTACTATGGATATGGTGTCTGGATATCCGCCTACCAGAGTTACAGAACTATTGACAACATACGAGTGCCCGTAACGTTCATCTTCTGTCTTGGAATGATATACCCCCTCCGCTATGTGGAATGTATCACCGTCATATACCAACGGAAGATAAGTAGAGAAATCTTCCGGCGACATTGCATTCTCCCAATCTGAACCATCGCCACTACCTTTTTTCTTGACATAATAACCGCCTTCTCTTTTCTCCGGACGCACAGCCAACGAAAGGTGAATGATACTGTCGCAGCCCGACACGCAACGCAATGTGTCCGTGAATTTATGCACGCCCACTTTGGAGATTGCACTGCTCAAATCCACATCGTTGAAAGAATACTCATCTCCCACAATAATTGTGTCTGTAAGTTCCACCACTACTGGCGAACAAACCAACTCGTACGCCCCCATGCAAGTCTGCTCCAAACGCTTCACGCCGCGCTGGTCGGTAGTAACGGTAGTCTCCGACAATGGGAAACGGATGCTCGTGCCATCCGGCAACCTGTCTGACTTAAGAGCGACGGTTGGGGTGAAGCCGCCGTTGTAGGCAAGGACTGGGGTGAAGAGGTTGGTTTCTGAGTTATATGTTCCTTCGAAAAGAGAAGTTAAAATCTCTTCGTTGCGGTTTTCTACATTAAACTCTTCGCAAGGGAAATCCTCCTTATTAAAGACTGAAACAATATTATCAGCCAATATAACAGAATCACAATTTGTTGAAGTATATGTCCCATAATATATATACATGGCAGGAAATATATTATCTTCAATAACACCAAAACTAGAATAATTACCATAAATTAGTTCTGCAAATTCGTCATTGAACACACAAGAATTTCCTAAAATTATATTGCCCTTAAAATCAATGTTTTCCCCATATTGATTTATTAAAGCAGAATGACAAGAATTTCCTACTATAGTATTATTATTCACTATATGGGAACCTTCAGAACCGTTAAATTCTAAGATAACCCCTTCAACATTATTTGAAACAATAGTATTATTAAAAATTTGAATCCCATTACCAAATGATGAAGTTAGCTGAATAAGAGATCCAGATCCTTTCAAATAATTTTTATCTATAGTATTATTATTGAAATTTAAAAAAGTAGCAACATAACCATTGAAAAGCATTGCACATTGATTGGTAGAAGACTTATTATCACTAAATAAATTTTCTTCTACAAGAATAGAATCTACAATTGCATTAAAATTAAAACAAGAACCTATATTGTCAACAACTTTATTTCTATTTAGTTTAATCGTAGAAAGATTAAGAATACCAATTAGATAATCACGATCATATTCTACCTTATTCCCTTGAATCACAGAATTAGTTAAATAAAAGAGTTCATGTCCTGTATTTTGACTATTTATCAAATTGTCATCTGTGACATTTGATACAAACTCACAACTATCTATTATCAAATCAGAAGTTCCATGATTTGTTACAACACTCGTTGACTTATTTGAAATGAATTTAGATGAACGAATATTTGCCACACTACTATCGCCAACGATATAGAGAACATCTTTATTGGCTATGAACTCTGAATTAGAAATATTTACGTCGTAATGAATAAACTGAATACCTCTTAAATTTTTCTCTGCCTTAACATTGTTCATTGATACATATCCCGTTTCTGATTGCTTTGAAAGTTGTAATAACGTACCATTCTGTTCCATTAAAACACTTTCAAACAATAATGTATCTGTATTTAGCCAATTAGAAATTGCTAAATTCTTTTCAAACGAACTATTGTTCACTTCGATAAAACTTTTATCTCCTGGCACATTAATAACATAATTATTGTAAACAAAAGAGTCGTTTAATAACGTTACTCGCTTATTAGGATTCAAAATATTCAACGCATAAGAATTTGTATTCTTCACTACCACTCCGTCCAAAATGAAACTTTGTTCATCCGGCACAAGAGAAAGAAACATTTGGCTTGCATTGTCAATTGTATTAGTCGTTTCAACCGTAACAAATCCATCTTCGTCTAATGACTCATCAATCACATCATCTCCCAAAATATCCCCATCAAAAATGGTCTGATATTTTTGGGGTTCACTTGGCACGTCTGTTCCTGTGGCATCTGCAGGGTAACCACCTCGGATGGTTACGTTGCTATTGATTGCATAGCACTTTGAGCTGCTGTTTTCTGGGATATAAAGCCCAGCATCATACACCGGCTTATATGTACCCTCCGCCACATAGAAGGTAGCACCATCAGGTGCCAATGGCAAACAGGCTGCAAAATCTCTGCCATCCATGGCATCCTCCCACGAAGAGCCGTCGCCTTTGCCTTGGCGTGAGGTTTTTACGTAGTAGTTCAAAACCTTAGGGTCCGGCTTAACAATAAGGGTGTGCATCACCACACTGTCGCAGCCGTCCGGCTGTGCAATTGTTTCAAATATGCTGTCGTGGCGACCGATAGCATAGAGTTCGCCAAGGAACTTCTCGCCTACAACAATGGTGTCGGTGGCACGGGTGGTGTCGGCGGCACAAAAACATCCCTCACAGCAATAGACCTCGCTCAAATTACTTGTGGCACGACATGGATAGGTGGCTGTGGCGGTAAAGCAAAGTGAGCCGTCTTTGTCTTTTACATTCTCCACCGGGATGGAAAAAGAAAAGCCACCATCAGAATCAGTCTCCACTCTGCCTAAAAACGCTTCTGCCGTCTGCGGAGCGCCTGATGTGTAAAACAGTTCTATGGTTGCCATAGAATCCACTTGCCCCGTAATAACTATATTTTCACCCTCTTTGCCAATTTTCGTAATTACCGGTATTGACAACGGTTTTACGTTGCAAATTGCTGAGTCTTGTGTCTCCAAAAATAAATTTTCTGATAAGGTGACATTCAATCGTGTACTATCCACGCGTACTGCCTTGGACAAACTCTGCATAAAGGTATTATTGCGTATTGTTATCTTCGGATCCGGATCATAATAGTAGCCGTCTTTTATCCAAAATTTTAAATTGTACCCTAATTCGGATTCCAACCACAAATCTCCATGCTTGTTAGGGAACTTTTCCTCTCCTTTGAATCCAAATGAATTCTGCTCTATCAACAATGTATCACTACCTTGGTCATAGAGTGCATAGGCATTTACTCCTAAATAATCACTAACACCGTTTATTCCATAGAACACATTGTTTCGTAGAACAGTATGCGAAGCATCCACGATAACTCCTGACCCTCCAAATTCAGGAGATCCGAAAACATTATTTTCAAAATGAAGTTTGCTGTAATAGTTGGAGTAGCGCTGACGGAGTGTCTTTACATCTTCCCATCCGGAACCATATATCTCGCTATTCGTTATGGAAACCCCCGATCCATCCATATAACACTGGAAGCCATACCAGCCGCTGTTTATTATACGGCAACTATCTATTAAGACTTCGGCTTGACAATTATCATCACACCCAATATTTATAGCATCATACTTTGTATCAATAAACTCACATCTGGAAAATATCATCTCGGCAGAATTACCTACAAATCCAAAATAGCATTTTTCAAAAAGACATTTTTTCACCTCCAACAATGGTGTATTTTTCACTTCTCCTCCAGCCACCACATTAGAAAATACATTAGTAAAGTGACTTTCATATAATTTCAACGTATGCCAAGACTCTGCTTCATTTTCATGATATCTCCCAATACAATCTGAAACAATGGAATCAAAGGTGCAGCCTGCAACAACAATATCCACAGAAGAGCCTCTCGCTTTAATTGCTCTTTCAAGGTACTTGAAGTCGCAATCTCTCAAAACAAATTCTCCTCGAGTTGAGTCAACACTTGCAAATCCTTCTAACTTATTGATCGATCGTTTAAACATTCGTCTTTGAAACTTCAGATGCTCAAAAACGACCGAATCAAGTTCATACTTTCCGAGGTCAAAAAGCATATACTTTTCCGCAGAAGCAACTACTATGACTTTCCCTCCGTCACTGCTCCTTCCATCAAATTTTATAGAAGAGGTTATCTGTATGGTGGTGTCCAAAAACACCGTGTCTGCTGATGATAACGCAAACTCTACAATAGAGGTCTCCTCCTCTTGGCTGGCCTGTTCTACAGCCCATCGCAAAGACCCTTCAACTCCGTCTTTTGTTGTTGTCACCGTATAGGTGGCAGCAACCAAAGACAAACAACTTGATATCGTCAACAACACGCAGATAAACGCTCTTCTCATGACTTATTTCTTTATAAATGTTCCTATTTTTTTACTATTTTTCCCTTTTAGTTCAATCAGATATTTGCCTGGCTGCAAGTGCTGCACATCTATATGTTCTGTAAATGTGCCCTCTTGCATAGCCTTGCCGCTCATATCCATTATGATGTAACGTTCCAAGCCCGAATCGGCGGCATTGCTCAACTGCAACCATCTGTCCACCAAGTTTGGCACAATTTCAAACCTTTCGTTCTCGGTGTTTTTCACACCTGTTGACGGAGCAAACTCCGCATTGATGCAGATTGGCTCTGTAACCTTGCGCACAAAGTAACGCCCAGCCTCGTCCGCCTCCAGTTCCTTGCCGTTGGCAGTAATGCGCTCCAGACGATAACCATCTTCCGGCAGAACCCCTATCTCATAATCCTCGCCATGCCATGCAAAGGTATCCGGCACAACCACCTCGCCGTGCTCTGCAGGGTCTGCCGCTATGCGGTAGGTCTCGCGGTAGAGCATGAGAAGAGCTTTATCATGAGTAGTCATATACTCTTTGTTCTCTTCCGGAGATAAATCTACTACATAGTCATCGTCATGCACTTGTCCTCTGAAAAGTGCGTATCCGAGTTCCGAGTTATAGCAAGGCTCTTTCAGCAAAGGAACATTCAGGAACATTAAAGACCAAAGATAGTTGCCTGCCGTGTCAAATTTGGAGACACAGGCGTGCCATGTGTCTTTCTCGTCATAAAGATATTCCTTACCATCTTTCGTGAAATTCAAAGTGATGGGGAACGAATCTCTGTTGGTATTAACCCTGCTGTTCGGAAGATAAAAGTTGGATTTGTCATCATATTTGTAATGAAGCGCACTTAGAGGGTCCAAAGCTCCCGAAGCCGGAATTGAATCCACAATGGTCACGTTGCTTTTGTCGTCCACCGATGCATAGACATGAGACTCTCCGCACTGCAAATAGGGTTCTCCATCTTTCACCACACGATAGATAGGATTCTCCCATGCCATATAAGTACCCTCCGCCGGATGCGAGTAGAGAAAATTATGAGTGATGTACCATGTATAGTCATACTCTTTGTAACTCATCAGACGCAAGCGGTCGCCGGAGATGTCATACTGTATCAGGATAAAGCCCATATTGTCTCTATTATAAACATACTCTTTCCCATAAATCCAGACCTCGTTTTCCGGATCCGGATCTATGTCCAAAGAGTCGCTCTGATAACCCATAAAGAGAAAAAGCGTATCACCGTTTACCGAGTGGTTCAGAAAACCTAACAGAGTATTAAAATCCGCTCCTTCACCCCCCAAGGCAAAATCAAAAACAAGATTGTTGTCCTTGTCCAACTTGGCGATGTAAAAATCAGTTGCTCCGTTGGTACGGGTATCTGTCTTGAAATTGGTTTGATTCATGCCTTCAAATTTTGGATGCGGTTTGCCATACCCATACTCTTGATACTCACCATCTGATATTGGACAAATCAAAATCTTATTAAAGTTCTTGTCAACATAATAGTCTAAATACACAGTAATATTAGACAACGCATCACAACGAATAAAACCTCCATCATTTGCGTCAATTTCAAAAAAGACATCCGGCATAGTTCCATTCTTTTCCCAAACTTTCTTATTGTCATAAAAAATATCATTATTCATTATAGCAAGATTAAAAAAGAGCCGTCCGTTAACATAAAAAAGTTCCCAATGCCGGTTATAAATCTGACCATATACATCTGTATGTATCTCTTTCAACCAAACCAATTCTCCACGAGGTGTATATTTGGCTACATAGTATATTTTTTTATTATTTACATAATCACTATCAAAATTCCCAGTTAAGCCTCCCAACAAATACAAATCTCCGTTTTCATCGCTTGTCATGCTACTCACAGAACCCTCTACCTCTTTCACCCACTCCAACGCCAGTCCTCTGTCTCCGTCAGAAATGACGGAGGCTTTCTTTATATCTGCAGAGAAAGATGAAAAACATGCTCCCATGAACATCAACAGAAAAACAAACGCCTGTCTCATGATTTTTCAATTTAATGGTTAATGATTATTTTACATTCACAAAACTGCGGGAACAACTTTTGTCTCCCACTCGTACCTTCACTACGTATGTTCCAGAAGGGAGCGCTCCTGTTCCCAAATAAAGGCTATGAGTGGTTGGACCTCCCATCAACTGCGGACCGAAAGCCACCTCTGTTTTTTGCCCTCCCATAGTGTAAACTGCCATCTCCACCATTTCCGCAGATTCAAAGACCGGAACGTCTATCATCGTTCCCCAACTGTTCACACTTAAATTACGGACAAGCTCAGTGCAATTTTCCACTGCCGTGCTGTCAAAATTTTCCACACTCTTTTCGTTGAACACAAAGGCATTCTCACACACAAAACTATCTACCTGCACATAGAGCGCATACTCCTTGTTCGGATTCATTCCCTGAGTGCTTAATCCTATGGACTGAACAGCAGGCCCGCCCATCTCCTGAACGCTGCTAACCAACAGGTTTCCATCCATATCCTTTACGGCTACTGTAACTTCCGACAGACTACTTTCCACACGCACTTGCGCCACAAAGCTATTGTCATAGACCGTAACAGACGGACAAAGCGACTTGCACAACACACTATTGTCAGCCTCTCCTTTCACGTAAAAGACAAACGGGTTTTGCTTGCGTGTATTGTTATAGATTCTCACCTCTGCCAACGCTCCGCCATTAGGCGTATAGATAATCCTGAACGAACCTGTCTCATCCGGCTCCACCACCAGATTCTTCAAATCCTCGTCCAAAGCAAAACAAGATTCCCCGCCAATAATTTTCACACCATTCAACACAACCGGCGCGTAATGGTCGTTCGGAACGGAGAATTTCACTGCAACCGCATCGCTCACCTTGCCGAAATCTATGGTGTCTCCAAAATTCACCATAGTCCCTGCGCCGGAAGAACGGACCGAAGTTATCTCTGATTTTATCAAGGTCAAACTATCAATCTCATCCGGAACACAAAGAGAGTAAGAAGCATCACGAGTAAAATCAAAATCCGCTACATCATACTCCACATTGCCATCCCCATACATAAAATGTATGTAAACCTGCTCTCCCTCTTTTGCCCCTATTTTATCCTCTCCGTCTTGCGCCATAGGCAATGAGATTGGATAGTTATTTCTCACATCTCCTACAATTTCAGTTTTTTCTATCAGAACCAAATCATCGCAATCATTTTTCACATAAAATAACAGTGTACCTTTTTCTCCAACATCCAACGGCTTACAATTATTTCGGTTTGAATCCTTAAAGATTAAATTTGTTACGTTTCCGCCCTCTTCTGCCACCGGATTTTCAAACTCCATAAACATCGGGGCGGACGCCTCTCCATAATTGGCTTCCAAATCTCTGTTGTCTGTGGCGGTAACGTAGTAGTAAAACCCTTGTCCTCTGCCAACATTCTTATCGAGGGATGCAACAAATGTGCCATCTGCATTCGGTTGCAACTCAACGGATTCAAATGCCGCAGATTTTGAAGACTTATAGTAGAGTGTGGCAGATTTTATACCATCACCATCCGTGATAGAGACAGAAAAATTGCGGTCTCGGCAAGAGAGCCGTTCATCTATCTTGGCGTCTGAAAACTCCGGACGGTCATTCTTAATTCCCAATTCCCACGCCCAGCTTGAATGGGTCACGTACGGATTACCTATTTGAGTTCCCTTATCCTCCACATCCAACAAGACCTTGTAGAGGATTTTTTCACCAACAACATGTTCCGCAGGAAGAGAGACAGAAACCTTGCCATCAATCACTTTAACAGGAATCGAAACAGCCACCGAGTCATTATAAACATAACGCACAATCCCATTATTTACTGCCAAACAGTTGGCATCCGCATCTACATCAAAAGTCAAAGTTACCGGCTGCATAGGGAGAACGTCTCCCAAAAGTTCCGTCGCTTCATCACGCTTTACAGAAACCGTACCGTTAACAGTCACCTCTGTCTCTTCCGATGCACCGCCCCATGCTGCATTCACCAATACAGTCTGTCCACATTCGTAAGAATTTTGCATACAAAATTCAACCTTGAAATGGTTGCGTAGCTTAGCAAATATATTGTCGGCAATAACCTTATAGTCACTTGTAATATCAATAAACGCCCCTCCTGTACGGTTTACAATAGTCTGATACTCCGCTTTGTTTGATGAGCGCTGGATAACAAACACCTTAACGCCCCTCTCTGCCAAATAATCGGCAAGCCCTGCTTGGTCCGCCAAAGAAAAACCGGAAGTTCCGCCATCGCAATCGCCTCCGTTTTGACCGGACATCAACGACTCGTCGCCCATCAGCACCACCACCGTCTGTTTTCCAAACACTTTTTGGAACGGAGTGTCTGCCAGTTTCTTCAAAACAGCATAATACTGCTCGGTACTGCCGATTTGAACATTGCGTAGCCATAGGGCTTCCGTTTCACTTGTACAAAAAGCATCCAAACCTGCAGGGGTTGACAAATTAAAAATGTTTGTTTCTGTTCTATCTTCACTCTCTATCACAGAACACCCTCTTCCATCTTGTCCGAAACGAAGAAGAACGGCATAGGAATTAAATTTTTCTGTTGAATATGTGATTAATTCTCGAACAGACGTTGCCACCTCCTTCTGGAACTCGCCCATGCTTCCGGAGTTGTCTATCGCATAGACAATATTCACTTCATCTATTTCTCCTGTCTTCAAAAAGTTCAGGCAACCTACAGGCTGTCCGTCAATCATAATAAAGAGCTCGTCTTGGCGTTTTTTGTACTCTTCAAAAAGGGCAGGGTCATCCAAATAGAAATCCGCTTCTCCAGTTCCGTCGTCACCTGCTCGTATATTGTCAATGTTCAGCTTCAGTTCAGTTCCACCAGAACGCAAAGCCTGCAACTGCCCCCTCTCTTGCACATAACGGGGATTGCTGCCAGACAAGAGAGTCAATGCGCGCAAATTCCAACCTTTGCCTGCAATAGTCTCATCTGCAGTCAATTCAAGACGGATTTCAACTTCTTTCCCTGCAAATTCTGTCAAGTCAAAACTTGAAGGAACATTCTCTTTCAGTTTTCCGGAAAAAGCATATACCTTATGCTTAGATTTGCCGCCATCCGTCAAAAGATAAACAGCCACCTCGTCGTAGTGAAACTCCACCTCGACATCATGGTCGAGCTGCACAAAAAGCACCTCACCCCTGCCCACCTTCGGCAAAAGCACCTTTTCACTCTCGGCAGAGAACATTGCGCCGGAAGGGTAAACCCCTGACGTTAAGAACTGTTCTCCGGCTTTGCCCTTCAACGAAAAACCGTCAACGTCCCACTTTCCAAAAATATCTTCTGCACTCCACTCGTTGATAACAGACTCGGAGGAGACATTGACAAAAACATCTTCCCGCTCCACAAAACGCCCCTTGAGAACAGAATCATTTTCCACTTGATCCAACACATTTGAACCCTGCACAAAACTACATAGCGGCGAGAATAAGACCGCTGCTACCAAACAAACTTTTCTAAACTTAAACATTTTATATATTTTCTTCAAAAACACATTAAGACTCCCTAATGCACATTGCCAAAGACAAACGCAAGAGCGACCGCGAAATTAGTGTTTTTTTTCTTATCCGCGCAAACAATTAAAATATTTTTTCAAAAAAAACGATAATGATAGATACTAAAACATAAAGAGACGTGGCGCGCTACGTCTCTACAATGGGGGTAAACCTACAGGTTGTCAACCTCTTCCTTGGTCAGCCCTGTGATTTCTGATATCTCTTCTATGGACATGCCAAGCTTCAGCATTTTCCGGGCGGTGCTGAGCTGGGTCTCTTTGATGCCTTGGGCAAGGCCTTCGGCTTTGCCTTTCTCAATGCCCTCGGCTAGGCCTTCTGCTTTACCCTCAGCTAATCCTTCAGCTTTGCCTTTTATCATGCCTTCCGATAACCCCTCCGCTTTGCCTTTCGCAATGCCCTCAGCTAATCCTTCAGCTTTGCCTTCCGCAAGTCCCTCCGCTCTGCCTCTTGCGACGCCTACCTCCAGCAACTCCTTGAATTCGACATGGTCTTCAAGGGCTGTCAGACCGGCTTCGTAGCGGGCCAGC
>JAGBRL010000075.1 GCA_017632345.1 Paludibacteraceae bacterium | reverse complement strand
GTGCTGCTCAGATGGACGGTGCTATCATCGTTGTTGCTTCTACTGACGGTCCAATGCCTCAGACTCGTGAGCACATCCTTTTGGCTCGTCAGGTAAACGTTCCAAGAATCGTTGTTTTCATGAACAAGTGTGACATGGTTGATGACGCTGAAATGTTGGATTTGGTTGAAATGGAAATGCGTGAATTGCTTTCTTTCTACGAATTCGACGGCGACAACACTCCAGTAATCCGCGGTTCTGCTCTTGGTGCTTTGAACGGCGTTCCTGAATGGGAAGAAAAAATCATGGAATTGATGGAAGCTGTTGACAACTGGATTCAGTTGCCTCCACGTGACATCGATAAGCCTTTCTTGATGCCAGTTGAAGACGTGTTCTCAATCACTGGTCGTGGTACTGTTGCTACAGGTCGTGTTGAAACAGGTATCATCAAGGTAGGTGAAGAAGTTGAAATCATCGGTCTTGGTGCTGAAAAGATGAAGTCAACTGTAACAGGTGTTGAAATGTTCCGCAAATTGTTGGATCAGGGTGAAGCTGGTGACAACGTAGGTTTGTTGCTTCGTGGTATCAACAAGGACGAAATCAAGCGTGGTATGGTTCTTTGTAAGCCAGGCCAGGTTACTCCTCACACTGACTTCAAGGCTTCTGTTTATATCTTGAAGAAAGAAGAAGGTGGTCGTCACACTCCATTCCACAACAAATACCGTCCTCAGTTCTACATCCGTACATTGGACGTAACTGGTGAAATCACTTTGCCAGAAGGAACTGAAATGGTTATGCCAGGTGACAACTTGGAAATCCAGGTTAAGTTGATTTATCCAGTAGCTTGCAACGAAGGTCTTCGTTTCGCTATCCGTGAAGGTGGTAGAACTGTAGGTTCTGGTCAGATCACTGCAATCCTTGATTAATATTTAATCATAATACGGACTTCCTGCTTTGCGGGAAGTCTTTTACGGGCTTAGCTCAGTTGGTAGAGCACTGGTCTCCAAAACCAGGTGTCGGGAGTTCGAGCCTCTCAGCCCGTGCTAAAACATAATGAAAATGAAAGAGTACATCAAAGAATCATACGACGAACTTGTCAATAAGGTTTCTTGGCCTACATTGACGGAGGTTGCGAACAGCGCGATAGTTGTTATTATAGCTTCCCTACTAATCGCTTTAGTTGTTTTTGCAATGGACTCGGGATTCGAGGCCCTCATGAAAAACGTTTATAAATCTTTAATTAACTAAAGTAGGGGTATGTCTGAGATTGAAAAAAAATGGTACGTTCTTCGTGCCATTAGCGGAAAAGAGAACAAGGTTAAAGAATATCTTGATGCTGAAATCAGGAATTCTAATCTTGGGAAATACGTTTCTCAGGTACTGATTCCTACGGAAAAGGTGTATCAAATCAGAAATGGTAAGAAAATCTCTAAGGAGAGAACTTACTTGCCTGGTTATGTGCTGGTAGAGGCTGCGTTGGTTGGTGAGGTTCCTCATCAGTTGGCTAACACACCGAATGTTATCGGATTCTTGGGCGATGGTTCGAAAAGCACCGGCGACACTCCAGTGCCTTTGCGTCAAAGCGAGGTTAACAGGATTCTCGGAAAGGTTGACGAACTTCAGGACTCTACAGAAGAGATAAGCAACCCATTCTTTGTTGGGGAAACGGTGAAAGTGGCTCATGGACCATTCAGCGGATTCAGCGGAATCATCGAAGAGGTTAATAGCGAGAGGAAGAAACTGAAGGTGATGGTTAAGATCTTTGGAAGGAAAACTCCGTTAGAACTGGGCTTTTTGCAAGTTGAGAAAGAGTAATTGGAGGTTTGCCGAAAATTACCCGTTGTAAAATTAAATAAAAATTCAAAACAAAATGGCTAAAGAAGTTGCTGGACTTATCAAATTACAGATAAAAGGGGGCGCTGCAAATCCATCTCCTCCAGTAGGACCTGCTTTGGGTTCTAAGGGGATTAATATCATGGAGTTTTGCAAACAGTTTAATGCCAGAACCCAGGACAAAGCTGGTAAGGTTTTGCCGGTTGTTATCACGTATTATACAGATAAGTCTTTTGATTTTGTCATCAAAACTCCACCGGTTGCAATTCAGTTGTTGGAAATAACAAAGCAAAAGAGTGGTTCTGCAGAGCCAAACCGTAAGAAAATCGCTGAAGTGACTTGGGAACAGGTTAAGGCGATTGCTGCGGACAAGATGGCTGACTTGAACTGTTTTACTCTTGAAGCTGCAATGACAATGGTTGCCGGAACTGCGAGAAGTATGGGTATCACCGTCAAAGGAGAATTCCCTGGTAATAATTAATTAACGCTTCAATTGAAATGGGTAAACTTACAAAAAAACAAAAGTTAGCTTTAGAAAAAGTTGAAGAGGGGAAGGCTTATTCTCTAAAGGAAGCTGCAGAGTTGGTGAAGGAAATTACTTCTACTAAGTTCGACGCTTCAGTTGATATTGATGTTCGCTTGGGTGTTGACCCAAGAAAGGCAAATCAGATGGTCAGAGGTGTAGTTTCACTTCCTCATGGTACTGGTAAGGAAACACGTGTATTGGTGCTTTGTACTCCAGATGCCGAAGCTGATGCTAAGGCTGCAGGTGCAGACTACGTGGGTCTTGACGAGTATATCGAAAAGATTAAAGGTGGCTGGACAGATGTGGATGTTATCATCACAATGCCTTCTATCATGGGTAAAATAGGTGCTTTGGGTCGTGTGCTTGGTCCTCGCGGATTGATGCCAAACCCTAAGAGCGGTACTGTTACTAATGAAGTGGGCAAGGCTGTTAAAGAGGTTAAACAAGGTAAGATTGACTTCAAGGTTGACAAATTTGGTATAGTTCATACTTCTGTAGGTAAGGTTTCTTTCACTGCAGACAAGATTTATGACAATGCTAAGGAGTTTATCAACACTTTGATCAAGTTGAAACCTTCTTCTGCTAAAGGTACATACGTAAAGAGCATTTATCTTTCAAGTACGATGAGTTTGGGTATTAAGATCGACCCTAAATCAGTTGATGAAAATTAATAACTTTAGAACACATGAAAAAGGAAGATAAAAGCGCTATAATAGAACAGTTGGTTGCTGTTCTTGACGAGTACAGTCACTTTTACATTACTGACTCTTTGGAATTGAACGCTGAAGACACAAGCGCGTTGAGAAGGGCTTGCTTCAATCAGGATATTAAGCTGATTGTTGTGAAGAACACTCTCCTCAAGAAGGCTTTGGAACAGAAAGGCGATTTCTCTCCGTTGTTCGAGACATTGAAGGGCACAACATCGTTGATGCTTTCTAATACAGGTAATGCTCCTGCTAAGTTGATCAAGGAATTTAGCAAAGGTAACAAGGCGGGCAAACCAGTTTTGAAAGCTGCTTATGTTGAAGAAAGCTTCTATGTCGGAGCAGATCAGTTGGACGTGCTTGCTAATATCAAGAGCAAGAACGAACTCATCGGAGACGTTATCTCTTTGTTGCAGTCTCCAGCAAAGAACGTTATTTCGGCTCTTCAGTCAGGCGGAAATACACTACACGGCGTGTTGAAAACACTCGCAGAAAAATAATTAAAAACAATTTAGGTAATAACATTTTTAAAATAAAAATAAAATGGCAGATTTGAAAGCTTTTGCAGAACAATTGGTTAACTTGACAGTTAAAGAAGTTAATGAACTTGCTGAAATTTTGAAAAACGAGTACGGTATCGAACCTGCTGCTGCAGCTGTTGCTGTTGCTGCTCCTGCTGCTGGTGCTGCTGGCTCAGCTGAAGAAAAGACATCTTTCGATGTTGTTTTGAAGTCAGCTGGTGCAAACAAACTTGCAATCGTTAAGTTGGTTAAGGAATTGACAGGTCTTGGTTTGAAGGAAGCTAAAGACATGGTTGACGGTGCTCCTAGCGCAATCAAAGAAGGTATGGCTAAGGCTGAAGCAGAAGGTCTTAAGAAACAACTTGAAGAAGCTGGAGCTGAAGTTGAACTTAAATAATAATCCCCGTATTCGGGAGTTTGGTTTAGAACCTTTTATCGGAGGTTCTAAACCTTTTTATGTCTGTATTTTCTTTAGGTTCAACTAATATCTTCTAAAATGTCAATCAATAAAGGCGAAAATAAACGAATTAGCTTTGCATCAATCAAGAATCAACTTGAATATCCTGATTTTCTTGAGGTGCAATTGAAGTCGTTCAAAGACTTTTTTCAGCTTGACACACCGCCTGAAAAAAGGAGAAACGAAGGAATGTACAAAGTGTTCGCGGAAAATTTCCCAATCGCTGACACTCGTAACAACTTCATACTTGAGTTTTTGGACTACTATATAGACCCGTCTAGGTACACGATAGATGAGTGTATCGAGAGGGGACTGACTTATTGTGTGCCATTGAAGGCTAAACTCAAGCTGTATTGTACCGATCCTGAACACGAGGATTTCGAGACAATCATACAAGATGTGTACCTTGGGCCTATCCCTTACATGACAGACAAGGGAACTTTTGTCATTAACGGCGCTGAGCGTGTTGTCGTTTCTCAGTTGCACAGGTCTCCGGGCGTGTTCTTTGGACAGAGCATGCACGCGAACGGAACAAAGCTTTATTCTGCGCGTATCATCCCGTTCAAGGGCTCGTGGATTGAGTTTGCGACTGACATAAACAATGTCATGTACGCTTACATCGACCGTAAGAAGAAACTTCCGGTAACCACTTTGTTGAGGGCTATCGGTTATGAAAGCGATAAAGATATTCTCGAAATTTTCAACCTTGCGGAAGAGGTGAAGGTAACCAAGACTGGTATCAAGAAGGCTGTTGGCAGAAAGCTTGCGGCTCGTGTGCTTAAGACTTGGGTTGAAGATTTTGTTGACGAAGATACTGGCGAGGTTGTTTCCATCGAACGTAACGAAATTATAATCGACCGTGAAACTGTTCTTGATAATGACCATATCGAACAGATTCTTGAGTCTGGCGTTCAGACAATCTTGCTTCATAAAGAAGATCAAGGCTCCGACTTTGGCATCATCTACAATACTTTGCAGAAAGACCCTAGTAATTCGGAGAAAGAAGCGGTTTACTACATATATCGTCAGTTGCGTAATGCAGAGCCTGCAGACGAAACTGCCGCAAGGGAAATCATTTCTGGTCTTTTCTTCTCTGAAATGAGATATGACCTTGGTGATGTGGGACGTTACCGTATCAACAAGAAATTGAATCTTGCGACTGACATTGACGTGAGGGTTCTCACTAAGGAAGATATTATTGAAATCATCAAATATTTAATTGAACTTATTAACTCTAAGGCGGACGTTGACGATATTGACCACTTGAGCAACCGTCGTGTGCGTACTGTCGGTGAGCAATTATATAACCAGTTTGGCGTTGGGCTTGCCCGTATGGCTCGCACTATCAGGGAGAGAATGAATGTTCGCGATAACGAAGTCTTCACTCCTATCGATTTGATTAACGCTAAAACTATTTCGTCTGTGATCAACTCGTTCTTCGGAACTAATGCGTTGTCGCAGTTTATGGACCAGACCAACCCGCTGGCTGAAATCACTCACAAGCGCCGTCTGTCTGCGTTGGGTCCTGGCGGTTTGTCGCGTGAGCGTGCCGGTTTCGAGGTGCGTGACGTGCACTACACTCATTACGGACGTCTTTGCCCTATCGAAACGCCGGAAGGTCCGAACATCGGTCTGATTTCTTCGCTTTGTGTTTATGCAAAGATTAACGACCTCGGATTTATCGAAACTCCTTACCGTAAAATTGTTAACGGAAAGGCTGATGTCTCTGAAAACGGTATCCAGTACCTCACTGCGGAAGAGGAAGAGGGCAAGATTATTGCTCAGGGTAACGCTCCTATGGACGAAGAGGGTAACTTCTTGTCTGACAAGATTAAGGCTCGTAAGGAGAGTGACTTCCCAGTTGTTGACCCTAGCGAACTTGACTTGATGGACGTGGCTCCTACTCAGATCGCTTCTATCGCGGCTTCTTTGATTCCGTTCTTGGAGCATGACGACGCTAACCGTGCGTTGATGGGTTCTAACATGATGCGTCAGGCTGTTCCTTTGTTGCGCTGCGAGTCGCCTATCGTAGGTACTGGTATCGAACGTCAGCTGGTGCGTGACTCTCGTACCCAGATTTCTGCAGAGCGCGACGGCGTGGTTGAGTATGTTGACGCTCGTGTTATAAAGATTAGATATGACAGAACTGAAGATGAGGAGTTTACAAGCTTCGAATCTGCAGTGAAGGAGTACAATATCCCTAAGTTCAGAAAGACAAACCAAAGCACTACTATTGACTTGCGTCCGATAGTGTCTAAGGGCGACCGTGTTACTGCCGGCCAGATTCTGACTGAAGGTTATTCTACTCAAGATGGTGAGCTTGCAATTGGTAAGAACCTTCAGGTGGCGTTCATGCCTTGGAAGGGTTACAATTACGAGGACGCTATCGTGATTAACGAAAAGGTTGTTAAATACGACATATTTACTTCTGTTCATGTTGACGAATATCAGCTTGAGGTTCGCGAGACGAAGCGCGGGCTTGAAGAGCTTACTTCGGATATTCCGAACGTGAGCGAAGAGGCGACTCGCAACTTGGACGAAAACGGTATCATCCGTATCGGTGCTCCTGTTGAGCCGGGCGATATTCTGATCGGAAAGATTACTCCGAAAGGTGAGTCTGACCCGTCTCCGGAAGAAAAGTTGCTTCGCGCTATCTTTGGTGACAAGGCTGGCGACGTTAAGGACGCTTCTTTGAAGGCTACTCCTTCGCTTAGGGGTGTGGTTGTGGACAAGAGATTGTTCTCTAAGGCCATGAAGAGCCGCAAGTCTAGAATGTCTGACAAGGCTATCTTGCCTAAGCTTGACGAGGAGTTCGAAGCTAAGTCTATGGAGTTGAAGAACATCTTGATTGAAAAGCTGCTCTTCTTGACTGACGGAAAGACTTCTCAGGGCGTGAAGGATTTCTTGGGTACTGAGATTATCCCTAAGGGTGCTTCTTTCTCTGCTAGTGTGCTTCACGGCATTGACTACGCTACTGTTCAGGTTAGCAAGTGGACTTCGGACAGCCACAAGAACGATATGATTCGTGATTTGATCATGAACTATCTGAAGAAGTACAAGGAACTGGATGCTGTTATCAAGCGCAAGAAGTTTAACTTGACTATTGGCGACGAGTTGCCGGCTGGTATTGTTCAGCTTGTTAAGGTTTACATCGCTAAGAAGCGTAAGATTCGTGTGGGAGACAAGATGGCGGGACGTCACGGTAACAAGGGTATTGTGTCTAGAATTGTGCGTCAGGAAGATATGCCGTTCTTGGAAGACGGTACTCCTGTGGATATAGTTCTTAACCCTCTTGGTGTGCCTTCTCGTATGAACTTGGGTCAGATTTTCGAAACTGTTCTTGGTTGGGCAGGTCTGAAGTTGGGCTGCAAGTTCGCAACTCCTATCTTCGACGGGGCTACTCTTGACGATTTGAACGAATGGACAGACAAGGCTGGTGTGCCTCGCTACGGCAAGACTTATCTTTACGACGGTGGCACTGGTGAACGTTTCGACCAGCCTGCTACTGTGGGTGTCATCTATATGTTGAAACTGGGTCACATGGTTGACGACAAGATGCACGCGCGTTCTATCGGTCCTTACTCGCTGATTACTCAGCAGCCTCTTGGTGGTAAGGCTCAGTTTGGTGGTCAGCGTTTCGGGGAGATGGAAGTTTGGGCGCTCGAAGCGTTCGGCGCATCTCACATCTTGCAGGAAATCTTGACAATCAAGTCGGATGACGTTATGGGGCGTGCCCGCGCATACGAGGCTATCGTTAAGGGCGAACCGATGCCGCCGGCTGGTATTCCGGAATCACTCAATGTGCTTTTGCACGAATTGAGAGGTCTTGGTCTTAGCATCACTCTTGATTAACAATATATTGCATCTCCCTTTTCGGAGGGAGATGTTTTCCTCGTTATAATTTTTTATAACTCTTTATATATAATTGGAAGCGGTCTCTTTGAAGCGGCTCTTCGAAATTTATAAAGAACTATATTATTTTAGAATATTTAAACAGCTTTTTATATGGCTTTTAGAAAAGAAACTAAAATAAAGAGTACTTTCAATAAAATCACCATCGGCCTTGCGTCTCCTGACGAGATTCTGAAGGCTTCGAGCGGTGAGGTTTTAAAACCGGAAACAATCAACTACAGGACTTATAAGCCTGAGCGTGATGGTCTTTTTTGCGAACGTATCTTTGGTCCTTGTAAGGATTATGAATGTCACTGCGGTAAGTATAAGAGAATCCGCTATAAAGGGATTGTCTGCGACCGTTGTGGTGTGATGGTTACAGAAAAGAAGGTGCGCCGTGAGCGTATGGGGCATATTCAGCTTGTCGTTCCTGTGGCTCACATCTGGTATTTCCGTTCGCTGCCTAACAAGATCGGTTATTTGTTGGGTATGCCGACAAAGAAGCTTGATGCTATTATCTATTACGAAAGATATGTGGTTATTCAGCCTGGTTGCAAGGCGGAAGACGGTATTCAGGAACAGGATTTGCTGACTGAAGAGGAATATCTGGACATCATGGATTCTCTTCCGAGAGAAAATCAGCTGCTCGAGGATACCGACCCTAACAAGTTTATTGCGAAGATGGGTGCCGAAGCTGTTTATGACTTGCTTCAGCGTATTGACCTTGACACTTTGTCTTATGACTTGAGAAACCGCGCTAATCAGGAGTCTTCTCAGCAGAGAAAGGCTGAGGCTTTGAAGCGTCTTCAGGTTGTGGAAGCTTTGCGCTCTTCTAAAGGAAAGAATAAGGCAGAGTGGATGATTGTTCAGGTCGTGCCTGTTATTCCGCCGGATTTGCGTCCGCTTGTGCCGCTTGACGGTGGACGTTTCGCAACGTCTGACTTGAATGACTTGTATCGTCGTGTTATCATACGTAACAACCGTCTGAAGAGACTTATCGAAATCAAGGCGCCTGAAGTTATCTTGCGTAACGAAAAACGTATGCTTCAGGAGGCGGTTGACTCTTTGTTTGACAACTCAAGAAAGTCTAGCGCGGTTAAGACTGACGCGAACCGTCCGTTGAAGTCGTTGTCTGACTCGCTGAAGGGTAAGCAGGGTCGTTTCCGTCAGAACTTGCTCGGTAAGCGTGTTGACTATTCTGCTCGTTCGGTTATTGTCGTTGGTCCGGAATTGAAGATGCACGAGTGCGGTCTTCCTAAGGACATGGCTGCAGAACTTTACAAGCCGTTCGTAATCCGTAAGTTGATTGAGCGCGGTATCGTGAAGACTGTTAAGTCGGCAAAGAAGATTGTGGACAGAAAGGACCCTGTTGTATGGGATATTTTGGAATATGTGATGAAGGGTCACCCAGTGCTTTTGAACCGTGCCCCTACATTGCACCGTCTTGGTATTCAGGCGTTCCAGCCTAAGATGATTGAAGGTAAGGCTATCCAGCTACACCCGCTTTCTTGTACTGCGTTCAACGCCGACTTCGACGGTGACCAGATGGCTGTTCACTTGCCTCTCGGTAACGAGGCTATACTTGAAGCTCAGATGTTGATGCTGGCTTCTCACAATATCTTGAACCCTGCTAACGGTTCGCCTATCACTGTCCCTTCTCAGGACATGGTGCTTGGGCTTTACTATATAACTAAGCTGCGCAAGGGTGCTCTTGGCGAAGGTCTTAAGTTCTACGGAGTGGAAGAGGCCGAAATCGCATACAACGAAAAGAAGTTGGCTATGCACGCTATCATCAACGTTATTGTGGATGACGTTAATGAGAACGGAGAGCCTTGCAAGAGAATGGTGGAAACTTCTGTAGGTCGTCTGCTGTTTAACCAGAGAGTGCCGAAAGAGGTGGGCTTTATTAACGAACTCTTGACAAAGAAGTCGCTCCGCGAAATCATCAGCAAGGTGATTAAGGTGTGCGGTGTGGCTCGTACTGCGGAGTTCTTGGATGATATTAAGAACCTTGGTTATTACATGGCGTTCAAGGGTTGCTTGTCGTTCAACCTTGAAAATGTGATTATCCCTAAGGAAAAAGAAGAGTTGGTTCAGGAAGGTTATCGTGAAGTTGAGGAGATTATGAACAACTATAACATGGGTTTCATAACTTACAACGAACGTTACAACCAGATTATCGATACTTGGACTCATATCAACGCAAAGCTGTCTAACATCTTGATGAAGACAATTTCGTCTGACGACCAAGGTTTCAACTCTGTATATATGATGCTTGACTCTGGTGCCCGTGGTTCTAAGGAGCAGATTCGTCAGCTTTCAGGTATGCGTGGTCTGATGGCTAAGCCTCAGAAGTCTGGTGCTGAAGGCGGTCAGATTATCGAGAACCCGATCCTTTCTAACTTTAAGGAAGGTTTGTCTGTGTTGGAGTACTTTATCTCTACGCACGGTGCTCGTAAGGGTCTTGCCGATACTGCCTTGAAGACAGCCGACGCTGGTTACTTGACTCGTCGTCTTGTTGACGTTTCTCATGACGTTATCATCAATGAGGATGACTGCGGCACTTTGAGAGGTATCGTTTGCACAGAATTGAAGAACAACGAAGAGGTGGTTGCTTCTTTGTACGAACGTATCTTGGGTCGTGTTTCTGTTCATGACATTATTCACCCTCAGACTAACGAAATAATCGTAAGGGCTGGTGAGGAAATCAGAGAGGATGCGGCTCAGCTTATTCAGGATTCTCCTATCGAAAGCGTGGAAATACGTTCTGTGCTCACTTGTGAGTCTAAGAAGGGTGTTTGCGCTAAGTGTTACGGACGTAACTTGGCTACCGGACGTCTTGTGCAGAAAGGCGAGGCTGTTGGTGTTATCGCCGCTCAGTCTATCGGTGAGCCTGGTACTCAGCTTACTCTTCGTACGTTCCACGTAGGGGGTATCGCTGGTAACATCGCTGCAGAATCTGGCATCACTTCTCGTTATGATGGTATCGTTGAAATTGAAGAGCTTCGTACTGTAGCTTCTGAAAATGAAGACGGTTCTCCTGTTGACGTGGTTGTTGGACGTCTTGCAGAGTTGAAGATTATAGACCCTAACACTAAGATCGCTCTGACTAACGCTAATATCCCTTACGGTGCTAAGTTGTTCGTTAAGAACGGACAGACAGTGGCTAAGGGTGACCGTATCTGTGAATGGGACCCATTCAACGCTGTGATTATCACTGAAGTAAGCGGTCGCGTAGAAATGGATGGCGTTGTTGAAAATGTTACATTCAAGAAAGAGTCGGACGAAACTACGGGTCTTGAAGAACGTATCATCATCGAGTCTAAGGATAAGACTTTGATTCCTGCTATTAACGTTATTGACGAGAATGGCGGCATTCTTAAGACTTATAACCTTCCGGTGGGCGCTCACGTCATAGTGAAAGAAAAAGAGTCTGTTAAGACTGGTCAGCTTTTGGTTAAGATTCCGAGAGCGGTTGGTAAGGCTGGTGACATCACAGGGGGTCTTCCTCGTGTCACTGAGTTGTTCGAGGCTCGTAATCCTTCTAATCCTGCTGTTGTTGCGGAAATTGACGGTGAAGTTAACTTCGGAAAGATTAAACGTGGTAACCGTGAAATATCTGTAACTTCTAAGCTTGGCGAGGTAAGAAAGTATCTTGTGCCGCTTTCTAAACAGATTCTGGTTCAGGAAAATGACTATGTGCGTGCTGGTACTCCGCTTTCTGACGGCGCTGTAACTCCTTCTGACATCTTGTCTATCATGGGTCCTACTGCAGTTCAGGAATATATCGTGAACGAGGTGCAGGATGTGTACCGTTTGCAGGGTGTGAAGATTAATGACAAGCACTTCGAGGTTATTGTGCGCCAGATGATGCGTAAGGTGGAAATCGCTGATCCGGGAGATACTCAATTCCTTGAAAAAGAGGTTGTTGATAAGCTTGAGTTTATGGAAGAAAACGACCGTATCTTCGGTAAGAAGGTGGTTGTGGATGCCGGAGATTCTGAAACTTTGAAGCCTGGTCAGATTGTTACTGTACGTAAGTTGAGAGACGAAAACAGTATGCTGAAGCGTCGTGACCTTAAGACTGTGGAGACAAGGGATGTTATTCCTGCAACTTCAAGTCAGGTGCTTCAGGGTATCACTCGCGCGGCTTTGCAGACTACAAGCTTTATGTCTGCGGCTTCGTTCCAGGAAACTACAAAGGTGCTCAACGACGCGGCTATACGCGGAAAGGTGGACTTCTTGGAAGGTATGAAGGAAAATGTTATCTGCGGTCATTTGATTCCTGCCGGTACTGGTCAGCGTGAGTTCGACCGTTTGGTAGTCGCTTCTAAAGAGGTGATGGACAAGGCTATGGAAAGCAGAAATGAAGAGGTTGAGGAGGATGAAGTTGAAGTTGCTGAAAGCGCAGAGTAATCAAATTACTGAATAATTCAAGTTCGGGAATTGTCAAAAGATGATTCCCGAACTTTTTTAAGCTAACCTAAAATCCGCAACAGAAAAACAACAGCGATTTTTTTAGAAAAAAATGCAAAGGTTAACATTTGCTGCTGAATTGTTGACGAAAATACGAGTTTGAGGACTCATCTTTCCCCTTACCCTGCAAAGCGACTTGAAGCAATACGCTGTTATGCCGCAAACGAAAATGGTTGTCCGGATTCTTTTTTGGAGAGGCTGGCGTGCGAGATTGGAGGTGTATAATCGTTAACTATGCTTCTGAGAGAATATTTGCGTTTTCGCACTTGCACATCTAAAAATTTTTCTATAACTTGCCACTGATTATCAGTGAGATTTGATGGATAATGATTCATTTCTTTGTTTTTTTGTATCCTTAAAGTTGCGAAAAATATCCACTTATCAAACTGATAATCAATATTTTAAGTGCAATTTTGAGAGTTTTTTTTCAACCTTTCAAATTAGTTTTTAATTAAATTTAAACAGCTTCTTAGAAGTTTAGAAAATGGCGAATAAAATATTTCTTTTTATATTGACATTGAGCAATTGTTTAACTTTATGTGCTCATGAATACGAAGGTCGATTTGGAATAGGTGGACATTATGAGTTAGAAAATGTAGTTCGTGATTTCTTGATATTTAATGATACTACAGCTTTCTCAAAAATAGCAACGGCAAAAGATACGAGAGATTTTTATTGTTTCTATGAATCAGAATATTTTATGTATTCCTTGGTGATGGCTTTAGATTATGACAATTCATTTGCTTTCAGTGAGTTAAATCGATTGTTGCATGAATTTTATGATAAAAACCATTTGGTTAAGGCTGATTTTTTTTATGATTTAAGCATTTATTTTAAAAGTAAGGGAGATATATTTTTCTCTGATGAAATCATAAATATTGAAAACCAAGTGACATCTGTAACGATTATGTCTTATAGTCAACATTTTACAACTCCTAACGAATACTATAAGGATAGTCTGTTAAGTATTACAAATGATGGTGATTCTATAGCCTATTCTCATTTATTTGAGAGATTGCGACACAGTTGTTATCTTGATAGCAAATATAACCATGATAAATTTTTTAGGAATAGAATGTTGTTTTTTTCTATTTATCACATTGATAAGAATCATTCTTCCAAAGGATATCTAAGATTATATAGATTAATTATGGATTTTTATAACACAAGAGGAAAGGAATTAAGTAAAAATAGTTCCCGTTTAGCATTATATTTTTTAAAAAAAGCCGCAAGATTAGGCAATGTTACTGCAAAAAATGAATTGTTAAGGTTAGTAGAGTATGAGTCATTGTAATACTGCCGAAATTTAGAAACTCTTGCCGAATTAAGAAAATCCCTTTAAATTAGCAACCATGAAGGCATGTGTGAACAATAATGTTAAGGGAAGGTGGTTCTTTAAAGAGGTGGTTAATAAAACTACCTTTGGAATGACCATGCCGGGCAGGAGCTACAATGCCCACACCTTGCGTCACGGCTTCACCGGACACGAGAAAATTTTTTTCTTTTAAACTTTTAGCGGACAGTAATAATTAAATTTAAACAACTTCTGATATTTTATAAAAATTTTTAGAAACAAAATAAAATGAAGAAAATAATTCAAATTTTTGGCAATTGGAGTGCTAATCAAGTTGAGATATTACGACAATATGGTATTGTTACAGAAGAGGGCTGTAATTCAATTTTTATAGAAGAAGAAAAGTTGAGTGAAAATGTATATTCTCTTTTAAAAGAGTGGAGAGTTATGCTTGCCAAAGGTGTTGAATTTAGTAAAAAAGAAATTTTGCAATCGGAGTATTGTATAATTGATAGCTGTAATTCGTTTGGTTATCCAAAGCCAGATGGTGATTTTGGTTATAGAGAACTTACATATTTAATGACAAATTATTGTGAAACGTGTGGTATAAGTAAAATACAAAAAGATGCATTTAGAATTTCAAAAATATCCAAAGCG
>JAGBRL010000074.1 GCA_017632345.1 Paludibacteraceae bacterium | reverse complement strand
ATTGGATTGTTACGAGTCATTGCAGGAGTTCAGAGTCAAAGATTTGCGATTTGAAAACGGGCTTGCCTCTGAATCTCACTATTGATAACTTCATAACGGACTATGACGATAAACTGAGAAAAAAACTGTTCGAAAAGGTGAAAGCCGAATTGCTAGGAATCTATATGGAATCCGAACTCACTGATTTTATGAATAATGGTTATGATGACTTTAAGATAAGCGAGGACTTTATTTTGAATGAAGACGGCGTGTCTTTCATATACAACGGATGGTATGATTTAAGAGTTGGAAATAGTTATGATTTAATTGGAGCCACAATCTCTTTAGATGATATGGAGGAGTTTGTGCAAGAAGAGTACCAATATTTGTTAAAACTTTGCAAGAAGCAGAAACGGTTGGAAAAGAGAAGGAATAAGCAGTAAATTTTAAGGCAACTTCTACAGATTAGATTTTGTGAAAACATCTTTCAAAATCATTTCGACTCAATCGCATTGAAAAAGAAAGGGCGGCCGAGAAGAGATCTTCAGCCGCCCTAAAATATCACAGCATGAATTACATCATACCGCCCATTCCGCCGCCCATAGGAGGCATAGCAGGAGCAGGGTTATCTTCTTTCTTTTCAGATATTACACATTCTGTGGTCAACATCATGCCGGCAATAGACGCTGCGTTTTCCAAAGCCACACGAGTAACCTTTGCAGGGTCAATCACACCAGCGGCGAAGAAATTCTCAAACTTGTCAGAACGAGCGTTATAGCCGAAGTCGCCCTTGCCCTCTTTCACCTTCTGAACAAAAATAGCGCCTTCCTTGCCCGCGTTAGCCACAATCTGACGAAGCGGCTCTTCTATCGCGCGCTTAACAATCTCGATACCCGTAGTTTCGTCGTCGTTCACGCCAGTCAAGCCGTCAAGCGACTCGATAGCGCGGATATAAGCCACACCACCGCCAGGCACGATACCCTCTTCCACAGCCGCACGAGTAGCGCACAAAGCGTCATCTACACGGTCTTTCTTCTCCTTCATTTCAACTTCAGACGCAGCACCTACGTAAAGCACAGCCACACCACCAGCCAACTTAGCGAGACGTTCCTGAAGCTTTTCACGGTCATAGTCAGATGTAGTAGCCTCAATCTGAGCCTTTATCTGAGCAACACGAGCCGCGATAGCGTCTTTGTCGCCGCTGCCGTTAACGATAGTTGTGTTATCTTTGTTGACAGAAATCTTTTCTGCCTTACCAAGCATTTCAAGAGTAGCCGATTCAAGCTTGAAGCCTTTTTCTTCCGAAATGACAGTACCGCCAGTCAAGATAGCGATGTCTTCGAGCATCTCCTTGCGACGGTCGCCAAAACCAGGAGCCTTAACAGCGCAAATCTTCAACGAGCCTCTCAAACGGTTAACCACCAAAGTAGTAAGAGCGTCGCCGTCAATATCTTCAGCGATAATCAAAAGCGGACGACCAGCCTGAACAGAAGCCTCCAAGATAGGGAGCAAATCCTTCAAAGTAGAAATCTTCTTGTCGTGAATCAAGATGAAAGGATTTTCAAGTTCAGCCTCCATCTTTTCTGTGTTAGTCACGAAATAAGGCGACAAATAACCGCGGTCGAACTGCATTCCCTCAACCACGTCAACTGTAGTTTCAGTACCCTTAGCCTCTTCAACAGTGATAACGCCCTCTTTCTTAACTTTAGCCATCGCATCAGCGATAAGCTTGCCTATTTCGTTATCGTTGTTAGCAGAGATTGTTGCGACCTGCTCAATTTTGTTGTTATCGTCGCCAACCTCCTGAGCCTGAGCCTTGATGCTTTCCACAACCTTAGCCACAGCCTTGTCTATACCGCGTTTCAAATCCATAGGATTAGCTCCGGCAGCAACATTCTTCAAACCAACGTTGATGATAGACTGAGCCAACACAGTAGCAGTAGTAGTACCGTCGCCGGCATCGTCTCCAGTCTTAGAAGCCACTTCCTTGACAATCTGCGCGCCCATGTTCATGAACGGATCAGCAAGTTCCACCTCCTTAGCCACACTCACACCGTCTTTAGTGATGTGCGGAGCGCCAAATTTCTTTTCGATAATCACATTGCGACCCTTAGGACCGAGAGTCACCTTCACTGCATTTGCAAGCTCGTCAACACCTTTCTTTAACAAATCGCGAGCCTCTATTTCAAACTTAATTTCTTTAGCCATGTCTTTTAAATTAAAATTTATTCGAGAATGTAAATCACAAAAGGCAAATTAGATAGTAGCAAGAATGTCGCTCTGACGCATAATCAGATACTTCTCACCTTCAAGTTCCAACTCTGTGCCCGCATATTTTCCGTAAAGCACAGTATCGCCAACTTTAACTACCATCTCTTCGTCCTTAGTTCCCTTTCCTACCGCAAGAACTTCACCCTTTAGAGGCTTTTCCTTTGCAGAATCAGGAATAATGATTCCGCTCGCTGTCTTTTCTTCCGCAGCAACAGGCTTAACAAGCACTCTGTCTGCCAATGGTTTGATATTCATTACTATTAAATTTTAGTTTAACTTATATTTATATTCAAATCAAAATGGGCTGACACCCATATTATTTACTGCATATTTTGTGCCAAATCAAAAAAGGCTCAAAAAACTGACAAAACTAAGGTTTCCGCCGGCAAAAGCGGACAAAATGTCACTGCCCGAAAATAAGTCACCATGCAAAAATGTCGCATAAAAAAAGGGCGGAACTCGTCCGCCCAAAAATGAAAAGAATAAAACTAAACTAAAAACTATAACAATTATAGTACAGAGAAAGCCACTGTTAATCCAGCCATTACGATTGACACCATGCTCATCAATTTAATCAAAATATTCAGAGACGGGCCAGACGTATCTTTAAAAGGGTCGCCCACCGTATCGCCTACAACGGCAGCCTTGTGGTTTTCAGAACCTTTTCCTCCACAATTACCCTCTTCTATATATTTCTTAGCGTTATCCCACGCTCCACCGGAGTTAGACATGAACACCGCAAGCACGAAGCCGGAGCCCAATCCGCCGACAAGCAGCCCCATGACACCCGAAACGCCGAACAGCACACCCATCAGAACCGGCACAACAATCGCCAATATAGAAGGCAACAACATTGCGTGCTGCGCGCCTTTTGTCGATATTTCCACACATCTTGCATAATCAGGCTCAGTTTCGCCAGTCATGATTCCCTTAAATTCGCGGAACTGACGGCGCACCTCTTCAACCATCTTCTGGGCAGCCTTTCCTACAGCGTTCATTGTCAAGCCGCAGAACAAGAAAGACATCATCGCACCGATAAATATACCGATAAGCACCTTAGGGTTCATCAGCGTAACTTGGTAATAGTTCATGAAATCTACAAATGTAGCCTCCGCAGTCTTCACCTCTAAGCCATTTGCGAAAGTCAGCACATCCTGACCGATGCGCACCAAGCCTATCTTGATCTCCTCTATATAAGAAGCAAGCAAAGCCAAACCAGTCAACGCCGCAGAGCCGATAGCGAAGCCCTTTCCTGTAGCCGCAGTTGTGTTTCCGAGAGCGTCGAGAGCGTCAGTACGTTTGCGCACTTCAGGACCTAGCCCGCTCATTTCCGCATTGCCACCAGCATTGTCAGCAATAGGGCCGTAAGCGTCAGTTGCCAAAGTGATTCCCAAAGTAGAGAGCATACCCACCGCAGCGATACCTATCCCGTAAAGGCCTTTGCTTATATTTGCACCTTCAAGCATATTGGCCAGATCAAACTGAATAGCGCTCAAGAAAGAGAGAATGATAGCCGCAGAGATTGTCACGATAGGAATCGCCGTAGAAATCATACCAGTTCCGATACCGGAGATGATAACCGTCGCAGGACCAGTTTCCGCGCTTTCGGCGATGATCTGCGTAGGGCGATAAGACTGAGACGTGTAATATTCCGTAGCCTTGCCGATAACAATTCCGGCAACAAGCCCTACGATAACAGAGAACGACAGTCCGACCCAATTTTCTATATTAAGAAGATAAAGGATTCCGAAAGTTGCAGCAGCTATAAGCACTGAACTCACATTAGTACCCTTGCTCAAAGCGCTGAGCAGGTCAGACATCGACGCATTTTCTTTAGTACGAACAACAAAAATACCCAAAATAGAGAGCACAACTCCCGCCGCCGCGATTAACATCGGCGCGAAGACAGCCTTCAGCTGCATATCCGGACAGACAGCAAATGCGGAAGCCCCCAAAGCCGCGGTTGCAAGTATCGAGCCGCAATACGACTCGTACAGGTCAGCGCCCATACCTGCCACGTCGCCCACATTATCTCCCACATTATCCGCAATCGTCGCAGGATTACGAGGGTCGTCTTCCGGAATGCCAGCCTCTACCTTACCAACAAGGTCAGCGCCGACATCGGCAGCCTTTGTGTATATACCACCTCCAACACGAGCAAACAAAGCCTGAGTAGAAGCACCCATACCGAACGTCAGCATGGTTGTTGTTATAAGAATAAGTTTCTGACTTGCATCAGCCTCAACAAACGTATCCAAAATCCAGTACCACACGGCTATGTCCAACAGACCAAGCCCGACAACCGTCAGCCCCATCACCGCACCGGACCGGAACGCTATCTTCAAGCCTCCATTGAGAGACTTTACAGATGCGTTGGCAGTTCTTGCAGACGCGTAAGTCGCAGTCTTCATACCAATGAAACCAGCAAGCCCAGAGAATATACCTCCAGTAAGAAAAGCAAACGGAACCCATTGATTCTGCACCCCAAAACCAAATGCGAGAATCATGAAGAACACCATCAGGACAATAAACACGATCCCGACAATTTTGTACTGCTGCTTAAGGTACGCCATAGCGCCCTTGCGCACATGAGAGGCTATCTTCTGCATTGTAGCAGTCCCCTCCTCTTCCTGCATCATTTTCCTGAAAAAATAGAAAGCAAAACCTAATGCTATCAATGATGCGAGCGGTATTAGTAAAAACACTTCGTTCATAGCAATAAATATTAAACGTTAAACTTCTTGTTAATTCTTACTGGACATTGAAACCGCCAGACTAAATCCGGACAGTTTCCAAAGACAAGCCTCGATTACGATTTTTTTCATCAAATAAGCAACACAAGGCTTCAATACAATTTTAGTTCGTTCTTTTATTGCGCATTATTAATTATTCACTGAATAGTACAAAACACACAGACGGCATTTTCAAATTTCATGTGCCAACCTGCATCTAATGTATTGCTGGATTCCGGACAGGCCTCTTTTGTTCGAGAGCACTAAGCAAAACGTCCGCAACTCCATGAAAATAAAACAACACGAAAAAACAACGCAAAAGAGCATCAGCAAACATCAAAGGCTAACTTCTGTTTGCTGATTGCAATTTAGAAAATAAAAACGAAACGGCGAAATAAATTTATATGTTGTGCAACCTTGTTTTTCAACATGACCAGAAAGCTGAAATTAAAACTCACTCCAAGAAAATCTACCTTGGAATATAAAGGACAAGTTCCATAAAATAGGTATAACACCGCATTAAACAAACTAAAAAAACTCAGCAATTCTTAAATTTCAGCACGCATGAGAATAAATGTCTAAAAAAAAATGATTTTCATATAAAAAAATAACGCCTCAAAATGCTGAACTTCAAAAAAAAATGCTGAAATTTGCAGTTATGATTGAATTGATGCTGAAAGGTCTGATTATTGGGATATTTGTGTCTGCTCCAGTGGGGCCGATAGGGATTTTGTGTCTGCAGCGCACGCTGAACGGAGGCAGAGCCCACGGTTTCGCAACAGCTTTAGGCGCGACCGTATCAGACTTGCTTTACGCTCTAATCGCGGTTTTCAGCATGTCTTTTGTCGTAGAGTTCATAGAGAGCCATCAGTTCATTCTGCAGATACTGGGCAGCGTGATTGTCTTTTTCTTCGGGCTTTACACCTACGCAAGCAATCCTGTCCGCAGCCTCACAAAGATGAACGGCGTCAAGAAGAATTACGTACAAGACTTCCTCACATCGTTCGGGCTGACGGTGACCAATCCGCTGGTTGTGTTCCTTTTCATCGCGCTTTTTGCAAAATTCTCCTTTATTACGGAAGAGACGACCTTTTACGAAAGCATCTGCGGCATACTCTTCATCCTGCTCGGCGCTGCAATGTGGTGGTCTCTGCTTGTGAATATCGTGAACAAATTCCGCAGCAGATTTAATCTGCGCGGTCTGTGGATTGTGAACAAGCTCACTGGTGTGGCGTTGATGGTCATATCCCTTATATCTCTGTTGTTTTCTCTATTCAGCAAATAATACAGACACAAAAAAAAGCGCGAAAGAAAACTTCGCGCCTTAATCTATTTTACTGCAAATATCACTTACCGTTCAGATAATCAGTCACATTCTTCTCAATACGAGCGTTAAGCGACGCAGGGTCTGCTTTTTCAAACTTTTCCCCTGTGATATTTTCATAAAGTTCTATATAACGTTCAGATATTGAATTCACAATCTCGTCAGTCATTTCAGGCACAGTCTGCCCTTCCTTGCCTTGGAAGCCGTTATCCATAAGCCACTCTCTCACGAACTCTTTAGAAAGCTGTTTCTGAGCCTCGCCCTTTTCAAAAAGTTCAAGATAAGAGTCTTTGTAGAAATAACGAGACGAGTCCGGCGTGTGAATTTCGTCCATCAGATATATCGTACCGTTAGCCTTTCCGAACTCATACTTGGTGTCAACCAAAATCAATCCGCGCTTTTCTGCAATTTCAGTTCCGCGTTGGAACAGAGCGAGAGTATATTTCTCCAGCACTTCGTAATCCTCTTTGGAGACCAGACCCTGAGCCAAGATTTCCTCCTTAGAGATATCCTCGTCGTGCATACCGATTTCAGCCTTTGTAGTAGGAGTGATTATCGGAGTTGGGAACTTCTGGTTCTCCTTCATTCCGTCCGGAATCTTCACGCCGCAAATCTCTCTCACGCCGCTTTTATACGCTCTCCAAGCGCTTCCGCACAAATAACCGCGAACAATCATCTCCACAGGGAAACCCTCACATCTGATACCGACGGTCACCATCGGGTCTGGAGTAGCAAGCTTCCAGTTAGGGCAAATATCCGCCGTAGCGTCAAGGAACTTAGCCGCAATCTGATTCAACATCTGTCCCTTGAAAGGAATACCCTTAGGAAGAATCACGTCGAACGCCGAGATACGGTCTGAAGCCACCATCACCAACTTATCTTCACCGACGCTGTAAACGTCACGAACCTTTCCGTGATAGACACTTTTCTGTCCCGGAAAATTAAAATCTGTTTTTGTTAAAGCGTTGTCCATATATCTTATTTTTCTAAATATCTGCAAAATTAGTCATAAAAACCACACAAGCCAGTCTGTAAAGAATCAAGCTTCAGCCTCCTCTTTCTCTTTAAGAGCCTTTTGTTCTCTTCTTTTTTCATCGCTTGCCTCGTACGCCTCCACAATCCTCTGCACTAACTTATGTCTTACAATATCCTTCACGTCAAACTCAACCTTCGCGATTCCCTTCACATTCCTCAACACGTTCAGCGCGTCTATAAGCCCCGACCGCTGGCTCGACGGCAAGTCAATCTGCGAAACATCGCCTGTCACAATAATCTTGCTGTTAAGTCCCATTCTGGTCAAAAACATCCTAATCTGTTGAGTTGTAGTGTTTTGAGCCTCGTCCAGAATCACAAACGCATCATTAAGCGTGCGACCTCTCATGAATGCGAGCGGAGCAATCTGAATCGTTCCATTATCCATAAACTCTTTAAGTTTAGTTCCTGGAATCATATCCTGCAACGCATCATAAAGCGGCTGAAGATACGGGTCAATCTTCTCTTTCATGTCACCCGGAAGGAAGCCGAGCTTCTCGCCAGCCTCAACAGCCGGACGGCTCAATATAATCTTCTTCACCTCTCTGTTCTTAAGCGAACGCACAGCAAGCGCGATAGCCGTGTAGGTCTTTCCAGACCCTGCCGGACCAATAGCAAACAGCAAGTCATGGCTGTCAAACTCTGCCACAAGCTTTTTCTGCGTGTGCGTGCGAGCCGTTATCGGCTTCCCGTTCACGCCGTATATTATGAGGTCCGAAACCGGAGCGTCTTCGTCAGTCCTTTTGCCTTTCACCACGTCAATAATCACCGCATCCGTCAACGAGTTGAACTTTCCGCAGTAAGCGTCAATTTTCAGAAAAGCCTCCTCAAACAAAGCGATCTCCACCTCGTCACCAAACACCTTCAGCACATCGCCTCTCGCAACT
>JAGBRL010000073.1 GCA_017632345.1 Paludibacteraceae bacterium | reverse complement strand
GGCGTTCAGAAAACTGATCAAAAACTCCTTGTTCGCCTCCGTCCCGAAAAACTTCTTGAAGGCGAAATCCGTGTAGAAATTCACGTAGCGACTCGTCGCTGTTCCTGGTATGCACATAGTCAATCAATTTTTATGTTTTCAATGCAAAAGTAACATATTTATTTTAAGCTACTTCTATAAAGTACATTTTTTATTTTTCCAAAAAAATCGTTCAGAAGCTTTTCAAAATCATCTTGATCTAATTTATAGAAATTAGCATTATTTAGAACGAAATTTTTCTATCTCAATAACGGAAGCATTTAGAAAAGGACATTTTTCTATATACCGAATATCCAAAGAATCTCCAATTTGCAAATCTTTTAATTCAGCAATTTGAACATCAAAATCTATTGATTCAACAATTTTAATTTCAAAACCTATAAATTTAACAATTTGGAAATTTTCTTTAGCTTCTTTATGAAGTTTTAACATTCCTGAATATGTAGAGCCTTCACATGAAAACTTATACTCCCTAACTTCTACAATGTATGGACCTCCTCCTCCTTTGTTTGGATTGCGTTTTTTCTTATAACTATCCACAATAATTGCTGTTGTATGCTTTCCATACTTATCAACAAGAGAAACCTTTAATTGATCCCAAAATATCTCATATACAACAACGAAAACTAAGAAAACTAAGAAAATAAGGAAAACATAACCTATAAGATCATGTTTTATGAAATTAACAATTTTTCCAAACAAAATAGATCGTTGGGATACCTCTTTCACATATTTTTTTCTCTTCCTTTTATTTTTTAGTTTACCCATATTTTTTGATTAGTTTCTATACTAGCCTGTTTACCTTATTCCTTTTGCAGCGTTTAGCCTGCTGTGTCTTCTTTAAGATGCTTCATCAGATTGTTAGCCATAGGCTTGAATAGCCAATACGAGATGAAACCTGATATAATGGCGCAAATTATGATAATAAACACGTCTATTCCCGTGACAAAAGCTTCTTTGGTCAAGGTTATTCCGAACCATTTTGCCACTTGACGCATGGCGGTCAGAACAGACAACCTCGCTACAGCTTTTGCGGCGTAGCGCTGCACCGCTTGCTTGGCTGCGACCCCCGCCGCCGACTTGAGCATCCTTGTGAATTTATGCTTGCCTATCATCACGGTAGTCATCAGTATCATCAGTTTTGCAGAGGTGTCTGAACTATATTCGGCAAGGCTCGCCTTATCTTCGTACAGATAAAGCAATTTCTGAGAAACGGCGAACACATGAATCTGAAACTGCACAAGGTCCATGACAAAAAACGGAATCATCATAAAACCTGTTGGCACAGCGGATATTGCAGAGAGCAGAAAGGTCCAGAACGCGTGCTTGCCTATCGTCTGCCTCGCAATTTTGTCCAACGTCTCTTTAGAGCATACTCTTGCCGGCGACGTTTGCAAAGCCGCCTGCAAATCATCCTCAGAAAGCAAATTTCCAAATGTTTTCGTTATGAATTTATCTCTGTTTACCTGCGCATACGGTATCATGAAAGAACTTTTCAAAGAGTTCTCGTAACTCTTCGTTCCCCACTCTATAGCTTGCTTTATCTGTTCAGCCGTTTTATTTATCATCTCCAAAGATATTAAAACTCCGCAAGTTAGCATTTTTTTTCAAAAAGACAAAATAGCAGAATGCACGGATATTCTCTTAACTTCAAAATCTATAAAAAAATAGTGACGGAGATACCTTAATGGCACATCCGTCACCTGTTTTTTTAACTTCTATAAACTTTACTTAAGATGCTTTAAACCATCGACCTAATTTATAGAAATTGCCTAAGTCTTTTATTATCACATTGTCAAACGCGGCGATAACCTTAGCGTTTGATGAACTGAGTTCTAACCGCTTCGCTTTCACTCACAAGCTCTATTGTATAGATGCCTGAAGCCAAGTTTTCCACATCAACTTCCACAACATCAGCTGCAAAATCTGCATTTACTATTTTGACAAGCTTAGTTGTAGAGTAAACTCTTATCTGCTTAACACCTTCAGTGCCGGAAACATTCACAAAGAGAGTCTCTTCCACCGGATTCGGATAAACAGTCAGCAGATTATCCTCAACAGGTTTCACACCGCTCTCCTCGCAATTGGCGTTAGGGTCAAGAACCGCAAATACCGGAGTTCTTGAGCAAGTAGAACCTGCAGAAATCTTCCAGTTATAAACAGAAGGGAACGCATAATCGTTTGTCGATCCGTTTTCAAACTTTATGATGTCCGAATATGCGAAATCGTCATAGTTGCACCCTGTAGTGTACACAAATTCCGCATTGCCAGGCTTGAACTCAATGCTATAAGTTCCGGCTTTAGTTATATCTATCGGATTGCTTTCAAAAGAGAATGTGTACTCACCCTCTTTCTGCACATTCTGAGACGCAGACACAAACTCACCCTCGCCGTCGCCAGAAAGCGTTGCGGTCAAAGTCTGTTCGCTCTTATGATAAACACTTCCGTAGTTTACTGTCAGCTCAGTAATCTGAACCGCGCCCGTTGTTTTGAAATAAACAACTTTGCTTCCGTAGTTTCTGTTGTTAGCCAACTGAGTTGCAGAAGGTCCGGCTGTAGCCGAAATAGAGCCAGCATCCTGAACGTAGAACACTTTAGACTCTGTGATATTTGTAGAGAATGTTGAGCCTGTGCCAAGAGGCGAACCGCCCTCTTCAACATCATACCATTCAAAATCTCCGTCAGACAATACAGAAAGAACCACCTTTCCGGCATTGCAAATAACAGCGCCCTCAACCTCAGGCAACAAAGAAGTGACAGTAGCCTCAGCCGACTTGCTTTCGCATCCCAAAGCCGAGACGGTCAGCTTATAATCACCAGCAGAATATGCAGTATATTCAGCCTTATCCGCACCTTCTATAGTTTTTCCGTCTTTAGTCCAAGAATACGATAAACCCTCGCCGAAGATAGAAGATTTAAATGTAACAGAAGTTTCTTCGCAAAGTTCGATACCATCACCTATAGTCAAATCAGGAAGTTCGGCAGAGATAACAACTTCGTCGCTTGTGCTCCACTCTCCAGAAGCCTCAACAACCTCGCATTTGTAAGTTCCAGCTTCAGAAACTGTGATGCTCTGCTTGCCGTCGTTTGCAGCGATATGAGCGTCATTTTTGTACCACTTGTAAGTAATCTTCTCACCGTCTCCAAGATTAGCCATATCCACTTCCGCCTTGATAGTAACAGAACCGACACCGCAAAGCGTCTGGTCATCACCAAGTTCAGGAGCAGGGTGACCGAACTGATTTGTATTTACCGGATTGATGATAGAGTTGATATAACCAAGAGCGCCCACAAGTCCGGCGTTATAGTCGATACCCCCTTCTGAATAAACATAATCCGCTCCAGGAGTGTCACCATAAGTGCCGTCAAGTTTACCTCCCACGAGGTAGCCAAACTGGCGGAACTTATCTTTAACCTTAACACCCTTCTCATTGTCAGTATCCTCACGATAGTAATTTCTGTGATGAACATAATTAGGAGACTTATCTCCAAAACCTGTAATATACGACAGATTTCCGGAGTTCTTTCCCATAATGTATTCGATAGTAGCAAGCGAGTAAGGGTTCACGCTAGACATTTCGCCCTTAAGCTTGCTGTAAAGCCCGTAAACAAACGCCTGATTAGCAGGGAAACGAAGCACGCCCCAAGAGCCCGACTTCTTATTCAAGAAATAACCGGACGATGGCTTATACATAGAATTTACGTAGAAGTCTAGAACTTTAAGAGCCTTTGCCGAGTAAGCAGACTCTTTAGTCGCAGCTATCAAATATGCAGCCAAGTCTTCCGTGTTGTTATAGCACAACGTGTAGTTGTAGTTATAATCCTTTTCAGCCTCCATCCAAGTACAGTTAGCTTCCGCTTCCGTCAGATATTTTTTATCGCCTGTAGCTCGGTAAAGTTCAACATTGAAAGTAACCAAGTCTGGCACATACTTAGGCTTAGAGCCATAGAAACCTCCGGCAGCAGAGTTACCCTTCGGAGTTCCGTTCACAAAATCGTATGCAACCAAAGCCTTCTCAAGGCACTTTTTAGCATAATCCGCATCAAACGGAGCGTAAAGCCTTGACATAGCAGCCAGAGCCGAACCGCAAAAAGCCGCCATGGAAGTCACATTTCCAGACGCTTTAGAAACTTTTCTCGAACCTTCAGCCTCACCACCTTCGGATACCGGCAGAGTAGCCATCACAGAGGCTGTGACCCAGTGCTTGTGGTCAGCGTCACCTTCACCCACCTGATAGTAGAAAGTTGACTTGTCACGTATGCACTTCATCAGATAATCTGTAGCATACTTCACCTCGTCCAAGATGTCAGGGATACCGTTAGGCACACCCTTTTTACCTTCCCAAGTGTAATCGTCAGAAGAGATATAACCTTTGTAATCGAAAGAGTAATGGTCATCATAACCTTCAGGAAACTCCGAGTAACCGAGCAGAAGCATATAAGCCGAATAGAACTCAGTCTGTCCGAACTTGACATGGTCGCCGCAGTCGAACCATCCGCCAGTAAGGTCATAGTCGCCGTCAGCGTCCTTCACGAAAGACTGTCCTTTCACAAACTTGCTCAAATTACCTTGCAAAGCGCTAGGCACACCAGTAGGCTCATGAGAAGCTATCAGCCAGTTAGGTCCGACACCCGAACGCTGCGCTCCATAGAAACGCGTAGTCATCCACAACGCCTTCTGATACTGTTCGTTATCGAACGAAGGTGTTGTGCTTTGTGCTAACGACGGCATTGCTCCGCTGCAAAGCAAAGCGACGCCCGCTATTAAATTCTTTATCTTTACCATAGCAAAATAATTTCTTAAAATCCCCTATTTTTATGTTTTTTTAATTAATATCTACAAGTAACCTTCACTAAAAATATTTTCTACTGAAGTTACATAATTAGCACAATAATCCAAAATCGCCGCAAGATATGTAAAATAAAATTCATATCAAAATAAAAGACACAAAAAAAGGAACCGACAAGCGTCAGCTCCTTTTTTCGTACCCAGACCCGGGGTCGAACCGGGATGGAAGTGAATCCACTGGTGTTTGAGACCAGCGCGTCTACCGATTCCGCCATCTGGGCAACTCAAAAACAACAAAAAAACAAAAATCTCACAAATTAAGACACACAACACAACAAAATAAAATCATTAACCGAAGTGCAACCTTTCGGCTTTGTACCCAGACCCGGGGTCGAACCGGGATGGAAGTGAATCCACTGGTGTTTGAGACCAGCGCGTCTACCGATTCCGCCATCTGGGCAAGAGAGCTACGCTTCTCCTTTTTTGCGGTGCAAAGATATGCACATTTTCTTTCAAATCAAAGAAATTGAAGATTTTTTTAACAAAAAAATCATAACAACAATTGTTTCAACACTTTAGCTCGCTCTTTTTTTAGATATTCTGCTTTGTACATTTGAAATATTTATCCAGCACAAGAAGCGATATAAGGTCTTCCCTCTTTTCGTCCTTAAACTGCTCCACATACTCGTGCGCATTTTTTATTATAGCTTCCGCCTCTTCTTCGTGCTCTATATAGTATTTCATGCGCTCCTCCAAGTCAGAAAAGTCCGGCTTAACCTCTACATAGTGATAGTTAGGTATGAGCCTGCCCTCCATAAACCATGTTTCGCACGTAGGTTTCGGCATCACTGCCAACGAGTTGGACGACATGACCCATTTCAAATTGCTTGCCACGTCATTGCCTTCGAGAGCCATTATGAACTTATAGTCCAAGTGCTGCGATATGGTCATCTTCTCGGCCTTCCATTCAGGCTTGACCGCCTTTCTGCTAACGTCTCCGACATCTACCATAGGGTGACCGAAAAACATCTCCATAAATCTAACCCTGTTCTCCTTTTTTCCTATCTTGCCCATGAATATGGCACGGTTACTCTTCTCTGAAAAACGTTTCTTGTCTTTAACGAAGATGAAATGCCTAACCTTGTCCAGCTTGAGCAGCACCGAGTTCTGATTGTCGTCTGTCAGAGGACGGCTTTTCACCACTCCAGGGCACTCCGGCACAAATGTTATGTCTCCCGGCAGAAAGTGCCACCTGAGCTTTTTGTCAAACCATCTTGTGTATATGTAACTGTCAAAAAAGTAAACCTTCGGACTTTCTATCTTATGCTCTCCTATTGTTTTAGCATCTTTTATGAGTTCCTTTTCCGGCAACGAAAGCTTATTGTAGTATTCAACCCTATCCTTTATATATTCGTAATCAGGTCTGTTTCTGCACTCTTCAAGCGCTTTTTCGAGCTTTGCCCTGTAAAACGAAGTCGGCACAAGTGTCCGAGCGTAATTCTTAACAAAATAGCCTATTTTCCTATTCTTACCGCTATTTAACTTATAAAGAATCTTATTTATCATACAAATCAAATTTACTTTTAAACGCAAACCTTTCCGGAAAGCATTTCAATTCTATTATGTGTTTAAACTCTTTGCACAAACTTTTACAAATCAAATTTAAAATTCCATGTTGTTATTTGTAGAAGTTGTCTTTATTCAAGAAAAATTTGCAAGCCATGCTTCCTTAAAAGAAATATATCTGACTATAAAATCACCCAAGCTTAAAAATAATTCTAAAACGTTTTGCAAAAATAACTATATATGTCAAAAAAATCTATTAAAGAACAAAATTTTTATATAAAGTTCTGATTTTTTATCCTTTTAGTAATGACTATCTCACGTTAATTTCAATATTGTCCCAAATAATTTGTAAAAACAAAACATTTAAAATTTTCTTAAGAGGTAATACTGCAAAGAATTTTGGTGCTGCCTTCCAGGCAGGTTTTCATTATACCTTCTTTGCCCGAGACTTCGTCCCGGGTTACCGTCGCTACGCTGCGTGCTGCCTTCCAGGCAGAAGAACCACTGAAGCGTCGTTTCATAGCAATCAAGCTACGTGATCGTTACGCTAAGTGCTGCCTTCCAGGCAGAGGAACGGTTAATTAACATAACTTACAGTTATTTATCTTGCTCACATTCTCATAGTCATGATGCGCGTAGAGGTTGACTTTACTATAAAATTATTCATGCCAATATTGCGTTAATTTATAAAGTTGTCTTAAAAACTATAAAAAAATATGGCGAACTAATAAAATAAGCTCGCCATACTCTTTTAAGTCTATTGCAAATTACTTTTCTTGTGTCACAAATATTCCGGACGTTGTTATGTCCAGATTCATAGCATCTGAATTTATAAAATTAATTTTTTGCTTCTCTCTCCACAACAGCGGCTTGTTCTTCACATCTCCAGCTTCATAACCAACCACATAAACAACTCCATCTTTGACAAAAATTGAACTTGCGTGCGTATCCACTTTTCCGTCAGACAAAGGATTGATAACAGCATCTTTAACCGTCATTTTGTCTTCCTTTAAAGTGCTTTTCCAATAACAAGCCTTTCTGGCCTCTTTTCCTGCCACATAGAAAACTTCATTTTCAACAAACGCGGCTCTCGCCTCTGTTCCGTTCTCTCCGAGCGTAAGCGAATGACCTCTTCGGTTTATCCACTGTTTAGCTATGAACTTTCTGGCGCTGTTATCTGTCTCAACTCCGCACACTATGAAAGATGAGCCGTCTGACGTTGCAGATATACCGTTGGCAGATGTAGGGTTATTCTTGTTATTAACCTTTGTTCCGCCTATCATGAAGGCGTTTTTGGAAATGTTTGACTCCTTTCCTTGCCAATAGTATATTATATCTTCATAATCCTGAGTCAGTCCGAATCCTGCTACGTAGATATTATCATCCTCGTCAACAAAAATAGAGTTTGCGCGTTTTCCTCCGCTCAGCTCAATCGGCGATCCGTCAACCCAGCACATCGGAATGTCACCCAAAAGGGAACCATAATGCCCGCAAGCGTAAACACGGCCGTTTCTAACATAAATGGAACTCACGGCCGTACCCTGCGGCAAAGGTATCTCCTCGCCATTTTTCCAATAAACAGCAGCATTGTTAGAAACCCCTCCCACGTAAACATCATCACCGTCAACGAACACAGAATAAGCGTAAGCGTCATATTCAGGGTCAGATAAAACCTTTATTGAGTCTTTATGCCAATATGCAGCAACATAATTTCCGTTCTCTTTATCCAAATCCTTATAGTATAAAGAGACATAAATATCATGTTTTGAATAATCTACTACTTCTGTTGTATCTCCACCGACTCCTCCTCCGTTTCCTCCGTTTTTTTCCGAATTATCGTCTCCATCACACGAAACAAAACCTAAAAAAAGTGAACTAAAGAACAAGACATTCAAAACTTTAAAAAAAATACATCTCATAAACAATCATATTTCGTTAAAATATAAGGCTACTTTTATAAGCAAAATTTAATGCAATTCCTATAAATTAGATTTTATAGTTGCTACTCATAAATTCCGTTTCGGATGCTTTTGAAAATCATCTCGACCCAATTTATAGAATCAGCCTAATGCTTACACAGCACACCATGTGAAAATTAGCCGCTAAAGTAATAATTATTTCATAAATTAACCCTTAAATCTATGTTTTTTTTTAAATTTCTTAAAACGTACTACTGCAAATAACTTTGTTGCTGCCTTCCAGGCAGGGCGAAAGCAAGACGGAAGTCCTGAAATTTTGAGGCAACTTCAATAAATTATGATTTATGATTTTCATGTTCCAAAATTAGTTTCGGATGCTCTTTAAAATCATCTATACATAATTCATAGAAGCTGCCTCAAGTCAAATTTATAATTTTCCGCCTACACCCTTAAACTTCTCCACAAATGCGGCTATCAATTGAAATACCTTCTGTTTCTTAGTCAAATACTGAGGGTTCAACGGACTCATCTTTGGCAAAATATTATTGAAATCTGTTCCGTTCTCGCTGGCAAACTCTCGCTTCAATGAAATAGTAATATATCGCCTTGCAGCCTCTTCATTCAAGTTTTCTGAAGCAATCAGCTCCGCAGCTTCTTGCCTCTGTCTATCTTGCGCATACTCGAAAAAAGAGTCGATGATGCTTGCTTTGTCTGCAATGGAATCCAAGTCTGTGTCGTTTATAAAGTCAACTATAAGCGTCTCTTTCGCTCTGTTGCCGACACTTGAACGGATTACGCCTCGAATCTCTTCTATCAAAGATGCCTTGTCC
>JAGBRL010000072.1 GCA_017632345.1 Paludibacteraceae bacterium | reverse complement strand
TCTTTTTTATTAAATTTGCAAAGTGCTTGTGACTTTTCGACTCAAACTAGTCGGAGATTTCGAGCTTGAAGATAAAATATAGATTGTGGAATTTTTAAAAATTATGTAATTATGTATTTGATGGATGATCAATGTAGTTTGAAAATGCTCAAAGATTTTCATTTTAAGTTTATTATGGGCGTTGTGATGTTAACTGTGTTTTATTCGGTGACTGGTTTCTTAAATAATTCCCCTTTTAGAAAAGAGTTATTAGAAGAGAATCTCATTAGTCAGGAGGGCATCAGTATTTTAATTATGGCTTTGACGGCAGTGGCTTTTGATGTGTCTATTATTGTCAAGAAAAAAATAGAAAAGGCTAATATGAAGGGTGTGTTGACAAAGTCTTCATATAAGCTCTATTTTATGATCAGATTTGGGGCATTTTACGGGGGCTTGTTATTGTCACTCAATTTATGTTCAGGTTTTGATGATTATGTATTTTGGTTCTGTTATATTGCAAACATGTTAGGCATGCTCTTTTCAGCAAAGCCAGATGCAGAATTGATAGAAGTTTTAGAACAGGAAGGAGAGTAAAATCCATTCGAGATAATTTTTTAGCTTTGCCCACAAACATCATATCTGTGGGCAAAGTTTTTTTTGAGGCTTTTGCTGCGGAATACCTCATTTGCATATTTGGCTTGTAGCGAGGGTGGCGTAGCTGTAAAGTTATTAGATTTCAGACTTTAGCGCATGACGAAGTATCTCTTGACCAACCTTTTGTAATCACCTTATTTGTGTAAAAGTTGCATATTCGGAAGGTAAACCATAGTTCATAAGAAGCAAGTTGTGCCTACATGGTACCACAAAGTGGCTACCTATCAAGATTTGATTAACAAGATTGCAACATATACAGTTCGTCGGGACTTTATAGGCTCGGCGAACTGTGTTTTTCGGGGTGTGTTAAAATTTATTTCTTTGGATTTTTCCGAAAATTGGCAAATTATTTGTTTGGATTTTTCCGAAAATAGCAAAAATATTTCTTTGGATTTTTCCGAAAATCGGCAAATTATTTGTTTGGATAAAATCTATCTTGTATATTTGTGGTTGAATAATAGTAAGTTATGATGTATTACGAAAGAATAATAGATGCATATTTATCAGAATGGGCTTCGCGCGATAATCATAAGCCTGTGTTGTTGAGAGGGGCGCGTCAAGTCGGGAAATCGACAGCAGTTCGTCACTTAGGCAATGCGTTTGAGCACTACGTGGAGATAAACTTTGAAAAGCAACCGGAATATAAGTTGCTGTTTAAAGATAATCTGGACGTTGCGCGAATAGTACCACAAATGGCAGCAATGTGTGGCAAACCGATAAAGGCTGGAGCAACTCTGTTGTTTTTGGACGAAATACAGGAGTGTCCGGAAGCGATTATGTCCTTACGCTTCTTTAAGGAGGATATGCCTGAACTGCACGTGATAGCAGCAGGGTCGTTGCTGGAATTTGCATTAGATGAACTGCCAACTTTTGGTGTTGGACGTATCCACTCGATGTTTATGTATCCGATGACATTCGATGAGTTTTTAAAAGCGAACGGAGAGCATCAGCTTATTGATGTGCGAAACCAAGCTACGCTCTCTTGTCCGCTCTCTGAACCATTGCATGATAAATTGGTGAGTCTGTTACGTGTGTATATACTTGTGGGAGGGATGCCGGAGGCTGTTGCAAAATGGGTTGAGACGCATGATTTTTTGCAGTGTCAAGAGGTGCAAGACGATATAGTAGTCAGTTATGAAGATGATTTTCCTAAATATAGGAAAAGAGTTGACCCTACGCTCCTTCGTCAAACGTTGCGAAGTGCGGCGGTGCAGGCTACAAAAAAGTTTGTCTGCTCTCAGGTTGGAGGCGGATATAAGACAGAAGAGGTGAAAAAGGCTCTTGGAATGTTGACTTTGGCGGGAATTCTTACTCCCGTGACACATACAAGCGCAAATGGGCTGCCTCTTGGCAGTGAGTCTGATGATTCGTACAGAAAATATTTGCTACTGGACTCCGGTCTTATGTTGCGATTGCTCAATATGACGATGGGAGACATAACCCAAATAACGTCTCAGATACTGACAATGGGTGCGGCGGAGCTTGTAAATAAAGGAGCTATGGCAGAAATGATTGTCGGTCTTGAATACTTGCGTTATCAGACTCCAAATATCAGGCATGATTTGTTTTATTGGGTTAGACAGGCAAAAAACTCTCAGGCAGAAGTGGATTATGTAGTTGGACATAGGCAACGTATATTGCCGATAGAGGTAAAGGCAGGCACGCAAGGAGGCATGAAAAGTTTGTGGATGTTTATGCAAGAGAAAAAAATAACTGATGCAGTTAGATGTTCTTTAGAGAATTTTGGAAAGTTAGAGTATTGCGATAAGGAGAGTGGGATAATCCGGAATGTTGCTATCTGCCCAATTTATGCCATTTCAAAGATGCAAGTTCTTTGGGACTGAAAATTTTTTCTTGTTATATTTTTTTTATTTTGTGGTTGTTTTAATTTTTTTTAGATTTGTGAAACCTAACACCACTAAATTTTTTGAAGAGTGGTATGGTGTTTAAAACTTAGAAAGAGATGAATAAAATCAGTATGATAAATATCAATAACCTATATACGGTTGCGCGACTTTACGGTCTGCGGAAGACGCACTTTTTTTGCGGATATAAGTTTGCCATTTGCCGAATTTAGGTTTAAGCAGAAGATAATTAACTAATTTGTTTACCATAAGAAATTTATGAGTATGAAACTAAAATTTTTACTATGGGCGGCGATGTCGCTGACGTTCACGGGAGTTTTCATGTCGTGTGGAGACGACGATGTGATGGAACAAGTGAAAGAAGAAGAGGAGAAGGTGGATGAAGAAGCGGATGAGAAAGATGATGAGGGCGAGAAGGATGAAGAAGAGATTGTTGTAGATATTGAGGATTCTCCCTTTAGATTTAGTATAACCTCAGAAAATACTGTAGAAGTGGCAGAGTATATGGATATACATAAGTACGACGTTGTCATTCCAAGTAAAGTTAGGATAAACTCGAAAGAGTATAGTGTCACTGGTATTGCTGATTCAGTTTTTTATGGACGCAAAGACATGACGAGCATCGAAATACCTTCTAGCGTCACAAGTATTGGAGAAGCTGCGTTTTACGGCTGCAGTGGCCTGACGAGCATCGAAATACCTTCTAGCGTCAAAAGTATTAGAAATTATGCGTTTAACTTCTGCAGTGGCCTGACGAGCATCAAAATACCTTCAAGCGTCAAAAGTATTGGAAATTCTGCGTTTGAAGGCTGCCGAAGCCTGACGAGCATTGAAATCCCATCAAGCGTCACAACTATAGGAAAATATGCGTTTATTGGCTGCAGTGGCCTGACGAGCATCGAAATACCTTCAAGCGTTACAAATATTGGAATTGGTGCGTTTTCCGGCTGCAGTGGCCTGACGAGCATTGAAATCCCATCAAGCGTCACAAGTATTAAAGGGTTTACGTTTTCCGGCTGCCGTGGCCTGACGAGCATCGAAATACCTTCAAGCGTTACAAATATTGGAGATGGTGCGTTTGCCAACTGCAGTGGCCTGACGAGCATCAAAATACCTTCAAGCGTCACAAGTATTGGATATGAGGTGTTTTCCGGCTGCAGTGGCCTGACGAGCATCGAAATTCCTTCAAGCGTTACAACTATTGAAGGTTTGGCGTTTCGCTACTGCCGTGGCTTGACGAGCATCGAAATCCCTTCAAGCGTCACAATTATTGAAAATTCTGCGTTTTACGACTGCAGTGGCCTGACGAGCATCAAAATACCTTCTAGCGTCACAATTATTGGACCTTCGGCGTTTTCCGGCTGCAGTGGCCTGACGAGCATCGAAATCCCTTCTAGCGTCACAATTATTGGACATTCTGCGTTTTCCGGCTGCAGTGGCCTGACGAGCATCGAAATCCCTTCTAGCGTCACAATTATTGGACATTCTGCGTTTTCCGGCTGCCGTGGCCTGACGAGCATCGAAATCCCTTCAAGCGTCACAAGTATTGAATATGGGGCGTTTTCCGGCTGCCGTGGCCTGACGAGTATCGAAATACCTTCAAGCGTCACAACTATTGGAGATTGGACGTTTTACGAATGCAGTGGCCTGACGAGCATCGAAATATCTTCAAGCGTCATAAGTATTGGAGAATCTGCGTTTTACAAATGCAGTGGCCTGACGAGCATCGAAATCCCTTCAAGCGTCACAACTATTGAAGATTGGGCGTTTAGCTACTGCGAAAACGCCGATATTGTAATTGACAATTCAGAGGAGAATGTAACTGTTGGGTACGGTGCTTTTGACAATTGCAAATCCGTAACATGGAAAAGGTGAAAAACTAATTTATAAACTTTTAAAATGTTAATTACTATGGTAACACAGGATAAAAATCTTATCTATCAGTATGTCAAGAAGGTGTATGAAAAGAAAATGTGAGTAGAGGCGAGGCGTTGGTCCTCATTGAGACTAAATTGAAGAAATTGGTGTTTAATAAGGCTTCAATGTCATATTATATCGAGGCGTTTTGCTATATGTTGGATGGGAGGAAATATACCAGAAGTATCAGTACGGAGCTAAGGGTCTTCTATCTCGAAAAAATTCTTGAGGAGTATGGCGTGCAAAAGCTGAAAAAGGCTCTCGACGCTTTTATGAAACATATCGAGTATTATGAGGGGATAAACAATACTCATAGAAAAATCGAAAGGGAAATTCTATGATGGTTTCTCGGAGATCGTGGAAAGGATAGAGGGAATGTTTAGTGCTGTTGAAGGTAAACGGTCGTATGAATGAGGAGCACGTCAAGTTGGGAAATCGACCGCAGTTCGACACTTAGGCAGTTCGTTTGAACACTACGTTTGGGAGTAAATTTAGAGTTGCCTAAAAATAATCCATATTAGATTTTTATGATTAAAATTAAGGTCTTATCTTTGTGAGGTTGGAAAGAAAAAAAGGGAATAGGTAATGTTTCGTTATTTTATTGCGGCTTGTTTGGCTTTTATATATTGTGCCGGCGGATTTGCGAAAGCTAAAGATCCGCAGGAGGTTATCTCGCTTCTTGATACAGGTATGAAGGGGGAGAAGGCGGAGGTTGTGGATAGTGTGAAGTATTCGCTGCTCAGCAGGTATATTCAGGAGTACAGGGACAACGGACGCAGGGAAGCGTATGATTCGTTGGAGTTCAGGGTGCACAGAACTATAATGGAGTACGAAAGCAGCAACGCTAAGACTGTCGCTGTTTTTAATCCGGACGACGAGGTGTCGGAGCAAAAGGAGGTTTTGTCTGAAACGGATATGCTGAAAGAGGAAAACAAGCGCTTGAAGGCTGAGCTGCAGAGACTTAGCGGAAACAAGACGCAGAATGTTCCTCAAAGCCGTAAAAGACGGACTCGTTACACGAAGATGACGGACGATGCGCTTGACCGCATAGATCATATTGCCGATTCGCTCACACAGAGCGGACGCGGCAGGTTTTCTGAAGAGGATTTCTCTCATATCGTTGTTTTTGACTCAATGAGCAGGGCTGACTTCAATCCTTTCTTTTATGTCGATGATGTGGATTATTATCCTAAAAGAGACACCTTGCGAGCTGAGACTATCCATAGAGACTTGTTTGGCAAAAAACAGTTTGATTACAAGGTGAAGCGTCGTGTCTCTTACCATCTGGCAGAGAATACGCCGGAGTTTGTGGACTATTATAACTTGTCCCCTTACAAAGATATTTCGAAAGATATGTTCAGAGGCAAAGATGATACGCTTTACGTGAATTTGGACCGGTATGCGGTGGAGCCAGAACTGGACAGGTTTTCTAAGTTAATCTCGCGCAAAAGGGAGAATGAAAAGTGGAGCGGCAAAGGTGACTTCTCCATGCAGTTCACGCAGTATTATGTTTCTGACAACTGGCACAAAGGGGGCTACCCGAATACAACTCTTTTGAGCGAGTTTAACTACGAACGCAACTATAATAATAAAAACAAAGTGCTGTGGGACAATAGCCTGAATGTTAAAATCGGTTTCTTCAACTCGAGAAAAGACACCATAAGGGCGTTCCGTGTGTATGATGACGAGTTCGACATTTCCAGCCGTTACAGCGTCCTCTCTTTCATCAACAAGTGGTATTACACATTGCAGGGAGAGTTCAAAACATCTTTGTTCACAAGCTATTCTGGGGTGAACTCGGAAAAGGTCGTGACGTCGTTCATGTCTCCTACACGTATGTTCTTCGGGCTTGGAGCTACGTACAAGCACAGCAAGAACATGTACGCTTACATTTCCCCTGTGGCTTACAAGCTGATATTTATTTTGGGAGACAGGATTGAGGACCCTCGCACGGTTGGTATTTCAGAAGGTCATCATTCGGAAGATGACTGGGGCTATATGCTGCAGGGAAAGTTGAAGTGGCGCTTCACGAGAGAAATTTCTGTAAATTCTCAGTTCGACCTCTTTGCTTCTTACGGATTTAACAACGTGGAGTTTGACTGGCAGACCGTGGGCAGCTTTATAATTAACAGATACTTAAGCACAAAACTGTCTCTGAATTTGCGCTTTGACAATACTCCTAAGAACACGAAGGAAGAGAAGCCAAGCCTTCAGATACAGGAGCAGCTGACGTTCGGCTTCTTATATACGTTCTGACGGGGCTGAGGTTTAATTTTGCAATTGTAATTTTGGGCAGCTTCTGTAATGGGTCATGAGGCAGATCGTAATTTATTGAAGCCGCCTTTTATATAAGATAGAAGTATGAAAAACACGAAGGCTATATTATTGGCTCTTTTTGCTGCTGGCGTTACGGTTTCTGCTCAGACAACAGAGGGCGAGATGATGGCGAACATAAACAAGTGCGGAAGCAATTATTTTGCTTATTCGCCAGAAATTAAGCCATACACGGCGGCTCCGGAAGGTTTCGTTCCGTTTTACATAAGCCATTACGGAAGGCATGGCTCTCGCTATCATTATTCGGCAGACGATTTTAAAAAGATGTACGGAATTATGCAGCGTGCAGATTCAGCAGAGGCGCTTACCGTTCTTGGCAAAAGCGTGAAGGAGCGTTTCGGCATCATTTATAAAGATGGAGAGCTAAAAGCGGGCGACCTGACGCAGAAGGGGGCGGAGCAACACAGAGGAATCGCTGAGCGTATGGTGAAGAACTATCCGGAGGTTTTTGCAAACGGAGCGAAAATCGACGCTAAGTCGTCCACTTCTGTCCGTGTGGTGCTGAGCATGGGCGCTTTTTGTCAGCAGCTCAAAGCGATGAATCCGTCGCTGAACATCACTAACGAGGCGAGCAAAAGAGTGATGAACTACATAAATTTTGAGGATGAGAAACTAAAGAACAATCTGGAAAACGAAGAGTGGAAGAGACGTTTTGACGAGATGCACCAGAAACTGCTTCATCCGGAAAGAATGATGAATGCGCTTTTTTCAGATTCTGTATATGTGCAGAAGAATATAGACAGAGTGGCGTTTGTGCGCAAGTTCTATGAACTGAACTCAAGCCTGCAAGGCATGGACAGCCTGAACGTGAATTTCAACGACGTTTGGACAAAAGAGGAGCTTTTTGAAAACTGGCGACTGCAAAATATGTGGTGGTACGGAGCTTACGGCTCTTGTCCTGTAACTGGCGCCTCATCGCCCCAAATGGCAAAGAATCTCCTGAAAAATATACTTAGCGAGGCGAAGGCTGCGGTGGAGGGCGGCGGAATAAGCGCTTCGTTGCGTTTTGGGCATGACACAGGATTGCTTCCGCTTGCCGGGCTTCTGCAGCTGGACAACTGCTCAGCCAAAGTTGAAGACTTGGAGAGTTTGCATACGCATTGGACCGACTTCAAGATAATACCAATGGGCGGCAATTTGCAAATCATATTTTACAAGAACAAGGAAAACAAGGTCTTGCTCAAGGTTCTGTTGAACGAGAACGAAGTCCGTCTTCCTCTGAAAAGCGATTTGGCGCCATATTACGAATGGAGCGAATTTGAAAAATATTACGGAATCGTCGTGTCAAAATAGGTCATTTAATAATTAAACTAAAAATACATTTATGAAGAGATTAATCGTGTTAGGAGCGTCGTTAGCTGTGACGGCGGCTGTTTCGGCTCAGAGTTTGGTAGTTTCGGTAAAAAACAGAGAGCAACAAAAGGAGGATGCGGTAGCTTATTACGCATTGCCTAAAAATTATGTAGAGGTTAGCGTGATTGCAAAAAAGACGGTTCGAAAGGTTGGTCCGTTTGCTGGTGCGACGAGGCGATTGTTTGGCAAAGACCCGAAGGTGTCTGGCGACAGCGAGCTTTGGAGCATAGAGAATGTGACGATGGTAAGGAAGTCAGAGCCAGACGCTAATCAGCAGTATAAAGTTTACGCTCCGTTCACGTCGAACGCGTGCCTTGTGTCTCTTTCGTCTTCCGGTGTCATAAGCGGAGTGAATAGCGCGTCGGCTGTCGCTTTGCCGGATGGCAAGTGCATGAAGCGCGGCTGCTGCTCTGCTGTTGCGGAAGTTGAGCCTGTGTTCGTGTCAAATTACAGATATAAAGAGGTTGACGAGCCGGAGCAGGAGGCAAATGATTCTGTTGTAGTTGTGAAGAAGAAACCGGAACTGACTGACGCTGAGTTTGTTTACGAAGAGATAAACCGTTTGAGGAAGATGAAGATGGATATATTGCTTCAGGACGCGGAAGTGCTTCAGGACCGTGGCGTTTCGGCTTACATGGAAGAGATTGAGAAGACAGAAGCGGAACTGTACGCTTTGTTTGACGGTAAGGAGGCCTCTTTCATGGTGCGCAAAACGTTTGTCTTTTATCCGGACAAAGAGGGGAATATAGAAGTGTTCCGATTCTCAGAAAGGGAGGGCTTTAGTGATAACGGCGAACCGGTCTTGGCTACTGTCAATAGAAGGTATTCTGGTATAAAGCAGGATGCTGCGGAGAATTCAAAGTCCGGCTTTGTTTATCGTCAGCCTGCGGTTGTCTCTGTTGAAATTAAGCAGGGCAAAAAGTCTTTCTGTTCTGAAAGCATGGAGGTGGCGCAGCTTGGGTCGCTTATGAAGTTGCCTGCCGGCCTGTTTGACAAGTCGGACTTCAAGGCTGAGTTTGACGTGGAGACTGGCGCTTTAATCAAATTGAGCAAGTAGTATGCTTTTATTGCAGTTTTAGCAAGATAGGCGGAGATGTTTTCTTGTCCGGTTGAAAGTCAGCCGGACATTTTTTTTGCAAATTTGAGCGTCTAATAGAATGTTACTTTGATTGTTATTTGTAAATTTGCTCGTTCTTTAAAGACAACATTATAAATTAGGCCGAGATGAATTAAATTACCAAACGTAATTTATAGAAATTGCCTAAGTTAACATTTAATATCTTGAATATAACAGAATTATTGAAAAGGTTTGGTTCGCATAGTGTTTTGAACGCTGTGTCGGACTTTTATGCGGCAGAAGGTGGCGATTTCGAGGTCAAGGGGCTGGAAGGCTCGTTCAGGTCGCTGCTATTTGCCTCTATCTACAAACGTCGTGACGTGCCGATGGTGATTGTGCTGAATGATGCGGAGGAGGCGGCCTATTTTTATCATGACATGGTTCAGCTTGTGGGCGCGGACGATGTGCTTTTCTTTCCGTCTTCTTACAAGCGTTCTATAAGATACGGAGAGGTTGACTCTTCAAACGAGATTCTTCGCACTGAGGCGCTGGACAGGCTATGGACTGACGGCGGTCCGGTTGTGCTGGTCTCTTATCCGGAGGCTGTGGCGGAGAAGGTTATCTCTTCGGCTGGGCTAAGAGGGAAGACTTTGCCGCTGGCTGTGGGCGAGAACGTGGGGAGCGAAACTGTTGTTGAGACGTTAAAAGAGTTTGGCTTCGAACGTGTAGATTTTGTTTACGAACCGGGGCAGTATTCTGTGAGAGGAAGCCTTATTGACGTCTTTTCATATTCTAATGAATACCCTTACCGTATAGATTTCTTTGGAGACGAGATTGACTCAATAAGGACGTTCGATATAGAGTCGCAGTTGTCTAAAGAAAAGAAGGAGAAGATTTCTGTTATTTCTGATATTCATAATGCGGAAAAGGAGGCGGTTTCGTTGCTGAAGTTCTGCCGTCAGGACTCTGTATGGGCCTTTGCAAATTTTACTTTTTTAAGCGACCGAATAAGAGAGATTGAAGAGGAGACGCAGAGCGTGGAGGTTCTGCCGTTTGATTTGTTCCTTTCTGAAATTGAAACATTCAGGAAGATTGAGTTTTGCGAGACTTCTAGCTTTAAGGGGCTGGAGACTTTTGTGTTTGAGTCTTCGCCGCAGCCGCCTTTTAACAAGAACTTTGACATAGTGGCGGAAAATTTCGCCAAGATGAGAAGCCAAGGCTATGAGATATTTGTGTTGAGCGATAACTCGCGGCAGACAGACCGTCTGAAATCCATCTTCGAAGACAGAGGTGACCAAAACACGAATTTCTCTCCGGTTTTGAAAACGTTGCACAGCGGTTTTGTTGATCATACGCTTAAGTTTTGCTGCTACACAGACCATCAGATTTTTGACAGGTATCATAAATACACTCTTGTGTCAGACAGGGCAAGAAGGGGCAAAGTCGCTTTGTCTTTAAAGGAACTGAACAGTTTTCAGCCTGGCGATTTTGTTGTGCATATAGACCATGGTGTAGGGCGTTTCGGCGGGCTTATAATGATGGATGTGAACGGCAAGAAGCAGGAGGTGATAAAGCTGCTTTACCAGAACGACGACCTCCTTTTTGTCAGTATTCATTCTTTGCATAAGATTTCTAAATATAAGAGCAAGGAGGGCGAGCCGCCGCGAATAAATAAGCTAGGAACGGGAGCGTGGCATTCGCTAAAGGAGCGTACTAAAAAGAAGGTTAAGGATATTGCCAGAGACCTGATTTTGCTCTATTCGAAGCGCAGGGCGGAAAAGGGCTTTGCCTTCTCGGCAGACAGCTTTTTGCAGTCGGAACTGGAGGCTTCGTTTATTTATGAAGATACGCCGGATCAGCTGAAGGCGACGCAGGACGTGAAGCGCGACATGGAGCGTGACTTGCCGATGGACAGGCTTGTCTGCGGAGATGTCGGATTTGGAAAGACGGAGGTCGCTATCCGCGCGGCATTTAAGGCGGTGGCGGATAATAAGCAGGTGGCTGTGCTTGTGCCTACCACTGTGCTGGCCCTTCAGCATTTCAAGACGTTTTCAGAGCGTCTTAAGGATTTCCCGTGCCGTGTAGATTATCTGAGCCGCTCGCGTACCGGAAAGGCGGTGAGGCAGGTTGTGAAGGACCTTGCCGACGGACAAATCAATATACTTATCGGAACTCATAAGATTATAGGCAAGGAGGTGAAATTCAAAGATTTAGGCCTTTTGATAATCGACGAAGAGCAAAAGTTCGGCGTGTCTGTTAAAGAGAAAATAAAGCAGATGAAGGTGAATGTGGATACGCTTACGATGACGGCCACTCCTATTCCGAGAACTTTGCAGTTTTCGCTTATGGGCGCAAGGGACTTGTCTATAATAAGCACGCCGCCGCCAAACAGGTATCCGGTCCAGACTGAGCTGCATCCGTTTAACGAAGATGTTTTGAGAGATGCTATACGGTATGAACTGGACAGAAACGGACAGGTCTTTTTTGTGAATAACAGGATTCAGAATTTGCAGGAGCTGAAGGACTTGATTCTTCGTCTGGTGCCTGACGCGCGCGTGGCTATCGGGCATGGGCAGATGGACGGCGAAGAGCTGGAAAAGATTATTCTCGATTTTGTTGATTATGAGTATGACGTGCTGATTGCGACGTCGATAATTGAGTCTGGTATTGATATTTCAAATTGCAACACAATACTGATTAATAACGCTCAGAACTTCGGGCTGAGCGATTTGCACCAGTTGCGCGGACGTGTGGGTCGCAGCAACAGAAGGGCGTTCTGCTACCTCTTCTCGCCGCCGCTATCAACGCTTACGCAAGAGGCAAGGAGGCGGCTGCAGGCAATCGAGAGCTTCTCTGACTTGGGCAGCGGATTTAATCTGGCTATGCAGGATTTGGATATACGAGGCGCCGGAAATCTGCTCGGAGCGGAGCAGAGCGGCTTTATCGCAGACCTTGGGTATGAAACTTATCATAAGATACTCAACGAGGCTGTTGCGGAACTGAAAGGCGAGGAGTTTGCAGACTTGTATCAGGACGAGAGGGAGTGTGTTGCTGATGAAATTGAGTATGTGTCAGATTGCCAGATAGATACGGATATGGAGCTGCGTTTGCCGGACTCGTATGTGGAGAGCGTGACGGAGCGTATGTCTTTGTATCGAGAACTGGACAATATAAAGCGCGAGGAGGATTTGGCAGCGTTCGAAAGCAGGTTGACCGACAGGTTCGGCCCGATGCCGGAGGCGGCTCTTAATTTGATGCTGTTAGTGCGTTCCAAGTGGATTGCCGTGAGGCTTGGCTTTGAAAGGCTTGTGCTGAAAAACGGTAAGATGATTGCCTATTTTATTGAGGCTGAGGATTCGCCTTATTTCCAGTCTTCTGCTTTTGGAAAGATATTGGAGTATTTCCAAAGCCATGTGGAACGTTGCCAGCTGAAAGAGGTCAACGGAAAGCGCTCGGTGGTCTTTGCGGATGTTAAGTCGGTCGCGGTGGTTTTTGACATACTCAGTTCGATAGACAGTGTTGGCAGGTAGCATGATTGGCTTTTGATATATTGCAAAAGTTTTTTATCTTTGTGCATCTAAAAACTCTTTTGATATGGGCAGGATTTTAGCTATTGATTATGGACAGAAGCGTGTGGGGCTGGCTGTGACAGACCCTCTGAAGATTATTGCGAACGGCTTGACAACAGTGCCGAGCGGCGAAATCTTTAAGTTTCTTGCAGATTATACGGCAAAGGAGCAGGTGGAACTGTTTGTTGTCGGTTTGCCAAAGAAGATGAATAACGAGTATTCAGATTCTATGAGGCTGATAGTGCCGTTTGTCAAGGCTTTGAAGAAAAAATATCCCAATATTCCGGTAGAGATGGTTGACGAGCGGTTCACGTCTGTACTTGCGCATCAGGCTATGCTTGCCGGAGGTCTGAAGAAAAAGGACAGACAGAACAAGGCGCTCGTCGATGAAATTAGCGCGACTATTATTTTGCAATCCTATATGGAAAGCAAACGGTTTTGATTTTAAATTTAAAATTTTAATGCAATATGATTTATCCAATTACGATTTACGGTAATCCTGTATTGAGAAAGGAGACTGTTGATATAGATAAGGATTATCCTGAGCTTCAGCAGCTTATCGAAGATATGTTCAAGACTCTATATAGAGCGGAGGGTGTTGGTTTGGCGGCTCCTCAGATTGGATTGTCAATCCGTCTGTTTGTGATTGATTTGAATGTCCTTGCTGAAGATGACCCTGCGTGCGACGGATTCAAGAAGGTTTTCATAAACCCTAAGATTGTTGAGTACAGCGAAAAGACTGAGACTCGTGACGAGGGCTGTTTGAGTTTGCCCGGAATCAATGAGTCTGTCAAGCGTTCTTGGTCTGTTAAAATTGCATATTTTGACGAGAACTGGGTGCGTCATGAAGAGGTCATCGAAGGTTTCCCGGCTCGCGCAGTGCAGCATGAGTACGACCATCTTGAAGGCAAGATGTTTATAGACCATCTTTCGCCTATCAGACGTCAGATGAATCGCACAAAACTTAGCTCTATGGTAAAAGGAAAGATTCGTTGCCGTTACACAATCAAGAGCAATTGATTTGGTTTGCAGGGCAAATAAAAAAAGCGCGTTTCGTCAGAAACGCGCTTTTTGTGTGTTACAGACCGAGACTTTTGTAGGTCTCTCGCAAGGCTGTGTGGTCATCTGTTATAATCAATAGTTTGTCATCAGCAAACAGCTCCGTTTTTCCTGTTGGCACAAAAAATTTGTTGTTGCGTTTTATCATTACAACCAACGTCTTGTCTGGCAGTGCCAAATCCATCAGAAGCCTTCCATTTTCCAGTGCTTTTTCAGTCAAAGAGATTTCGGAGGTTACAGATTTTATTTCGTCAGAGAAATCCACATCGAAGTTTTTGAGGACGTTCTCGTCGCTGCCCTTGATGTCAAGTTTCAGCAAGCGAGCCATAAGCGGCAGGGAAGTGCCTTGAACTAACAGCGAGATAAGCGTGCAGAAGAAGACAATGTTGAAAAACAAGTGTGAGTGCTCTACATTTGCAGAAAGAGGCAGGATGGCAAAAATTATAGGCACAGCGCCTCTTAGTCCGCACCACGATACAAAAAGTTTCTCCTTAAATGTGATGTCATTGAACGGGATCAGGCAGAGGAATATGCTCGCCGGACGTGCCACGAATATCATCATAACACTTATGATAAGCCCGGAGCCAAATACAGGGACAAGTTCGTGTGGGTTGACGAGCAGGCCGAGCGTGAGGAACATAATCAGCTGGCAAAGCCAAGCAAGACCGTCGAAAAACCTGACAGACGAACGCTTGTGCGCAAAGTTGTGGTTTCCTACAACCAGTCCGCCTATGTAAACGGCAAGATACCCGTTCCCCTTTATGAAGTATGTGAAGGAGAAGATGAATATACTGAAAGTAAGCACAAGTATAGGGTAGAGAGACGAGTTGTCAATTTTCAGTTTGTTTATGAGGTACAAGCTCAGTTTTCCAAGTCCCAGTCCGGCAGCCACCCCGATGACGAGCTGCAGAACAAGCTGCACAATAGCGGTTGTGTAATCTGGCGAGCCGTCGGTCTGCGCAATCGCAAGCAGAGTGATGACCAGCACGTACGCCATAGGGTCGTTGCTTCCGCTCTCAAGCTCGAGCATGGAGCGTAGCTTGTCTTTTATCTTCAGGCCGCTGGAGCGCAGTATGGAGAACACAGAGGCGGAGTCTGTCGAAGACATTGTTGCTGCAAGAAGCAATGATGAGGTCAGCCCAATCTTCGCGCTTTCGTAAGTTTTGCCGAGCAAAAGCCATATGAGAACGCCTGAGATGGCAGTTGTCAACAGCACCCCAACCGTGGCGAGCAACGTTCCGGGTGTCAAAACCGGGCGTATGTCGCTGAACCGTGTATCCAGACCGCTGGAAAACAGAATGATGCATAACGACACGGTTCCTATAGTCTGAGCCGTAGAAGGATTGTTAAACTGAAGCCCAAGCCCGTCGCTTCCGCAAATCATACCGACGCACAAAAAGAGCAGCAGGGCAGGCAAGCCAAATTTGGAACTTATCTTTCCTGAGATAATGCTTAGAAAAAATAGGAAAGACAGCGCCAGCAAAATGTGTTCTATCTGAATATTCATGGACATGTAAATTTTTTCTGCAAAAATATATAAATTCAGTGAAAATCGCAATGCGTATTTAGCCCTTTTTGGGGCTGTGTTTGGCTGATTTTAATATTATTTAAGGCAGGCAAAAGCGTAAAATCTGCGTTTTTTGATATTGCGTTCTTTTTAACTTTTTTTAACTATGTCAAATTGTTAAAAATTAGTACATTTGCAAGTCTATAATTTAACGTGATGAATAACGAAGGTGTAAAGTCAAATATATTGGAGGCGGTGGGGCAAACTCCGCTCGTTAGAATTAATAATCTTTGCAAGAGAGAGGGTGTTAACATCTATGCGAAACTGGAGGGCTTTAATCCTACCGGAAGCATAAAGGACCGTATTGCTATACAGATGATAGAGAATGCGGAGCGTGAGGGGCTGCTTAAGCCCGGAAAGGTTATTATTGAGCCAACGTCCGGAAACACAGGCATCGGTCTTGCCATTGCCGGCATCGTGAAGGGCTACAAGGTGGAGATTGTGATGAGCGCGGCTGTGTCTGTGGAACGCAGGAAGATTATAAAGTCGTATGGAGGAAAGGTTATACTGACTCCAGCAGACGAGGGAACGGACGGCGCTATACGTCTTGCAAGGAAGCTTGTGCAGGAGAATCCGGACAAGTATTTTATGCCGGACCAGTTCTCAAACTCGCACAATTACCTCGCGCATTATGAAAATACGGCTAACGAGATCTGGAAGCAGACCGGCGGCAAGATTGATTACCTTGTGTGCGCGCTTGGCACTTCCGGAACCATAATGGGGCTGTCTAAGTTTCTGAAGCAGCAGAACCCGGACATTAAGGTTGTGTGCGCGCATCCTATAAAAGGTCATTACATTCAGGGTTTGAAGAATATGGAAGAGGCGATTGTGCCGGCTATATATGACCCGTCGCGCATTGATGTGCAGATTATGGTGGAGAGCGAGGAGGCTATCGCGATGGCGCGTGAGATTATAGCCAAAGAGGGTATATTTGCAGGTATGAGCAGTGGTGCCGCCATGCTTGCGGCTCTGAGGACTGCAGAGACTATCGACTCTGGCAATGTGGTGGTGGTTTTTCCGGACAGGGCGGAGAAGTACCTCAGCACAAAAATGTTTGAGGGTCTGGAGGATTGACGCTTTTTGTTCGGCCGCATGATTTTGCAAGTGTGTTTTATGGTTATAGGAACAACAATTAATTTAAGATAAATGAAGAAATTATTTAAAATTGCAGGTATTGTGCTGGCGGTGTTTGTCGCGCTGCTGTTGCTTTTGCCTTACGCGATTCAGGGAAAACTGAAGGACGTGGCTATCTCGGAGGCTAACAAGATGTTGGACGCCGAAATTTATATGGGCGATTTGTCTCTTAGTTTTTTCAGAGATTTTCCGCACGCCTCTGTTGGTATCGAGAATTTTGGTGTGGCTGGTGTGGATACGTTTGCAAACGACACGCTGCTGGATGTTAAGCGAATGTACGTTGTTCTTAACATCGCAAGCCTCTTCTCAGACTCTTACGAGATTAACAAGGTTGAGCTTATTGACGCTACAGCCAAGGCTAAGGTTTTGGAAAACGGCAAGGCTAACTGGGATATCTTGGGCTCTTTGTCGGATACAACTGAAACTGTAGAGGAGGACACCTCTGCGGCTTCGCCTTTCGGCTTGTCTTTGGAGAGCGTCAAGGTGGAAAATCTGAACGTTAAGTTTATTGACAAACAGTCTAAGATGTTTGCCGCAGTCTCGGACTTTGACCTGTATCTGGAGGGTGATATGGCGCAAGGCGGCACGGTTGACATGAACTCTCTTGCTAATGTTGACGTGCTCAACTTGGCTATAGGCAAGGTCGCTTTTGCAGACAAGGCCTCGGCGCTTGCTACCTCTGTGGATAACGTCAAGCTGGATTTCTCCGGTTCTGTGAGCGATGCGGCTGCTAAACTGAAAACGGCTCTTGACATCGATGCGCTTTCATTGTACATGGACAAGATTCCTTATCTGTCTAAGGCTAAGATTGATGCGGATGTTGATATTGACGCAGATTTGAGCAATAACAAGTTTGTCTTCTCGCAGAATAGCGTGGCTCTTAACGAAATAAAGGCTCAGTTCGACGGTTTTGTGCATCTTGTGGATTCTGCAACGATTGATATGGACTTGGCTCTTAAGACTCCGGACATAGACTTTAAACAGATTCTTTCGCTAATTCCTGCGGTTTATGCTAAGGATTTTGCTTCGCTGAAGACTGCTGGGGATGTCAAGCTTTCTGCTGTGGCGAAAGGGCGTATGCAGGGCGAAAACCTTCCGGCTTTCGATGTGAATCTTGAAATTATTGACGCTATGCTGAAATATCCGGATTTGCCGAGCGATATTAAAGGTGTCGACATAAAGGCGAGAGCTACGAACCCGGGCGGTGTTGCAGACTTGACCGTGATTGATGTGCCTTCGCTTAAGTTCAATATGGCGGGCAATCCGTTTGAGGCGCGTGTTGGCCTTAAAACTCCTGTGTCTGACCCTGATTTCGATTTCGGTGCTAAGGGTAAGATTGACCTCGGAAAACTGAAGGATGTTGTGCCGCTTGACAGTATGTCGATGAACGGCGTGCTGGTGGCTGACCTTGACGCGAAGGGTAAACTTTCTTATGTGGAGAATGAACAGTTTGACAAGTTTGCGGTTGCCGGTAACTTGAATCTTGCTGATATGCTCCTTGAAATGCAGGGCATGCCTTATGATGTGAAGGTGGCTAAGGCTAACTTGGATTTCGCAACTGCTTTTGTCAATTTGACGGATCTGGACGTGAAGTTGGGCAAGAATGATATTCAAGCTAACGGTAAACTTGAAAACTTTATCCCTTATCTCTTTAAGGATGAGACAATTAAAGGAAAGCTTGCTGTCTCTTCTAATTACTTCAATTTGAATGATTTTATAACGGAAGACACTTCTGCTTCTGAAGTGATTGTGGAAGACGAGGACACTACGTCGATGACGGTTATCGAAATTCCGGCTAACATAGACTTTGAAATGGATGTGAAGTTCAATGAGCTTGTCTATGATAAAATTGTGATGAATAACGCTTCTGGCGAGTTGGAGGTAAAGGATCAGGTTGTCAATATAAAGAACCTTTCTACTGACGCTTTTGGCGGAAAACTGGCGCTGAGCGGAGCTTATAGCACTAAGAATGTGAACTCGCCTAAGGTTGACCTTAAGTTCAATATGAAGAATATGTCAATCTCTAAGGTATTCTCTGGTATTGAAACGTTGAAGGCTTTTGTTCCGGCTCTTTCTGATGCGGACGGCGACTTCTCTATGGGGCTTGACTTCAGTTCGTTGCTTGGTTCTGACATGATGCCTGACTTGGCTTCTGTTTCTGGTCTTGGCGACTTCGAGTCTAACGAGGTGAAGCTTAAAGGTGTGAAGGCTCTTGATAATTTGGCTGACAAACTTAATATAAAAGAGCTGAAAAATCCGGCTATCAAGGATTTGATTGTCGGATTCAAAATTAAAGACGGTCGTATGGAGACCGAACCGTTCGATGCAAAGGTTGGCTCATCTAAGCTGGTGGTGTCGGGTTCTTCTGGTCTGGACCAGACGCTTGACTACGTAACTACGGTGGAGATGCCTAACGAGACCGCGCCTAAGTTGCCTTTGAAGTTTGATGTTAAAATTGGCGGTACATTTACTGACCCTAAAATTTCTGTTAGCGCAAAGTCAACTACAGACGCCGTGAAGGATGTGGTGAAAGACAAAGTAAACGAGGTGGTGTACAAGGTCGCTCTGAAGAATTTGGAGAATGCAAAGGCAACTCAGAAAAAGATGATGGCCGAGGCTGAAGCAAATGCGGAAAAAATGCGCAAGGCGGCTGCTGAAAGCGGTCAGAAGCTTGTTGACGAGGCTCAGAAACAGTCTGATAAAATGGTGGCCGGCGCTAAAAATAAACTTGACAAAATAGCTAAGCAGAAGGCTGGCGACGCTCTTGTGAAGGAGGCTAAGAAAAAGGCTGATAAACTGAACAAGGATGCCGAAGCTAATGCAAACAAACTTATCTCTTCTACTAAGGAGAAGACAGACAAGATGGTCAAGGAGGCTGAAAGCAAGGTTAAGTAATTGCAAAGTTTTATAGAACTCACCTACAGAAGATGTCTTGACGAAGGGAATGCTGAACGAAGTGTTCCCTTCGTTTTTTGTCTGTTATTGCGCAGCAGAAATATTTTTTATAACTTGCGCCAGTTTTATGATTGTTGTAAGATAAATTATCGAAATTTAAAAGGCTTTTTATGGAAGAGTATTTTTACGTTCTTTATTTTGCGTTGTACGCGCTTATATTAGTTCTGGCAATTTTCTTGTTCGTGACTATCTTTAAGGAATATAAATTGTACCGTATGTGCTCCGATGAGGATGGTATTCGAGTTCAGATGGCAAGCGACCCGAAGCGTCTTCACTTTAGCCTGATTTACCTGATGACGTATTTGACCAGGTCGGACGATAATGCAGACCAAAGAGATAAGTTGGACTTGATTGTGCGCTATATTCGCGAGGTAATTCCTCCGGATTTTCAGCTTGAAGCAATAGCTCTGCTCAAAGAGTTTACCGACAGAGAGATGAGTATCGGGAAAAAAACAAAACGTGAGTCTCTTATAGATGTGTACGCTTTTAAAAGCGGAGACAGTTGTGTTATGAAAGGGCAGGACTCATTTCATTTCAAGCGGGACATTTATGGCAAGGAGATGGCAGAAGAGTTGTCGCGGTTTGTGACAGAAGATGACCGCATGTATATTATGTATATGCTCTTCCGTCTTGCTATGGCAGACAACCATATAACTGAGGATGGCCGCAAATCGGAAGTCAAAATGCTGGAACGTCTCTGTGTGGAAGGAATGAAGATAAACAGAGATGTGTTTGAATATCTAATGACCGAATTTACACGCGGCAATGCCCAACGTTGGTATGAACAGCACTTCGGCAACAAAGGAAACAGATACCCGGCGGCGGACTTGATGGCAAATATATTTAGTGCAAACGTAAACACATTTGCCAGTTTTGATGCTAAAATTTCTAAAAAGACTTCAAAACTTAGCCTTTTGAACGTTATTTTCATTGTTGCTTCTGTTATTGTTTTTGGCACATTGTATTATGTAAACGACAGATACGCAAAACACCTGATGTCAGCAGAACTCAGTGATGGCACTCTCTTTTTTTGGTTTACGTTAGTGGTATGCATAGCTATTCCTTTAATTTCGTACTTTTTAATTCGCGAACCAGAATCGTTAGATATTCCAATTTTAAGAACAAAGAGTGATAATAGATTGCAGCTAAGAGGGATAATTGTTTCTGTTCTGCTTTCTGTGGTAGTTATAGGTTTGCTTTTTTGGTATGTGTCTAACGTATTGTATTTGGTTGGAAATGACACATTCTGTAACGACGGGATTATTGTTAAGACCGCTCAAGTGAACGGAAAGAGAGCAGATACGAAGGTTAGGTATAGAGATGGAAGAAGGAGAGAATATACTGATTACTATCTGGATATTTCTAAAGTTTCTCTTGCAGACAGTGATTTTGAGAACTGCAAAAGGAAGTGTGTCTCAGAACGTAATAAACTCTGTTTGGAGACGCTGCCGATGTTTTCTGGCATGCAAATGGAAAGTGTGAAAAACGACAAATCCATGAGTGTTATAGAAGTTTCTAATTCCACCTTCAACCGTCATGAAAAGGGTAGCGAACTAAAACTAAAGTTTAGGATGGGCTATTTTGGTGTGGCTTTTTATGATGGATTTGAAAAATAGACACATAAATGTTTTATTTGCGACAACTTCTGTAAATTAGGTTAAAATAATTTTGTGAGTTTTCAGTTTGGGCTTGATAAGGAGCTATGCTTATGTCGTAACTGAGCAAAAATGAGCAAGATAGACTGATTTTAAGTCAGACGTCCCGGATGATGATTGATGATGAAAAAGTCAAATCTGAATTTATAAAGGTTGCCTTAAATAATGTCGCCGTGAGCGAAAGATGTTTGTCTGTGTGTTTTTTCAAAAAAAATGTCTATATTTGCGTAGATTTTGGATAAAGATGATTAGAAGATTAATATTTACGTTTGTCGCTGTTGTTGCGGCCTTAGGAACAAAAGCTCAGATATATATGTCGTCTGAGGTTCAGAAATTTGCGTTGGTTTCGTACGCTATTCAGTCTTATTATGTAGATACAATCAACGAGAAGAAGATGATTGAGGAGGCTATCAAGGATATGTTGCATAACCTTGACCCCCATTCTATGTACATACCGGCAGAAGAGGTGCAGAAAATGAACGAGCCGCTCGACGGCAGTTTTGACGGTATCGGGGTGCAGTTCCAGATGATGGAAGACACGCTTCTGGTTATTCAGACCATCAGCGGCGGGCCTTCTGAAAAGGTGGGCATCAGAGCCGGAGACCGAATCGTGGCGGTCAACGATACGTCGATTGCAGGAAAGAAAGTCTCTACTACCGATATTCAGAAGAAACTGAGAGGGAAAAAGGGCACTTCGGTAGAGGTGAAGGTGCTGCGCCGCGGCGTGAAGGATCTGATAAGCTTTAAGATTGTCAGAGACAAAATTCCTATCTACAGCATAGATGCGGCTTATATGGTTACACCTGAAATCGGTTATATCAAGCTGAACCGTTTTAGCGCCACAACTGTTGACGAGTATAACGAGGCTTACCTTAAACTTAAAAAGCAGGGAGTGAAGTCGCTCATACTGGACTTGCAAGATAATGGAGGCGGATATTTGAGCGCGGCGGAAAGGCTTGCGAACGAGTACCTTCCTTCGGGACAGCTTATCGTATATACAGAGGGCACTAACCATCCTCGTCAGACCTATATATCTTCGGCTATAGGCAATTTCAAAGAGGGAAATCTTGTGCTTCTTGTTGACGAGGGTTCGGCTTCTGCGAGCGAGATTCTTGCGGGCGCTGTTCAGGATAATGACCGAGGGCTGATTGTCGGACGCAGAACTTTCGGTAAAGGGCTGGTTCAGAAGCCGGTGCCGTTGCCGGACGGCTCTATGATGCGCCTGACTGTGGCAAGATATTACACTCCGTCGGGACGTTGCATTCAGCGTCCTTACAAAGACAAAGGCGATGACTATAACAAAGATTTGATAGAGCGCTACAATCATGGTGAGCTTATGCACGAAGACAGTATCGTTTTTCATGATTCGCTGAAATTTGAGACTAAAGTGCTGGGCAGAACAGTTTACGGCGGCGGGGGCGTGATGCCTGATATTTTCGTGCCGATAGACACAACTCTTTTCACTAATTATCACCGTGATTTGGTGGCTAAGGGCGCACTCAACAAGTTTGTTCTGAATTACGTGGAACAGAATAGAAAGAAGTTGGAGTCTATGTATTCAGACAAAAACGGAGGATTTAAGAGATATTTGTCAGACTTCGCCGCTGACTCACTGATGATGAACGGACTGGTAGAGGCAGGAAAGGCGGAGAAGGTTGATTATAACGAGGAGGAGTTTGAAAAGTCTAAAGACCTTATCGCTTTGCAGCTGAAGGCTGTTATTGCAAGGGATTTGTGGAGCGTCAGCGAGTATTATCAGATTATAAATCAGAGCAATGAGCTTTATTTGAAGGCCGTGGAATTGCTTCAGAGTCCTGAGGCGTATAGAAACGGATTCAAAAAAAATGTAAAGAGTAAGGCGAAGAAGAGATAATAGTCGCTTGCAAGTGTATGAAGAGGGCGGTAGAGCGTTTTATTGAACAGAATGGTTTGTTTTCTAAGAGAGACAAGCTTTTGGTCGGCCTTAGCGGAGGTGCGGACTCTGTTGCTCTTGCGCATTTGCTTGTAGAGTGCGGCTATGACTGTGTGGCGGCTCATTGCAATTTTCATCTCAGAGGGGATGAGTCTGACAGAGACGAGCGGTTTGTGGCGGAGTTGGCAGAAAGGCTTGGCATTCCCTTGGAAAAGGTGGATTTTGATACCGAAGGGTATGCGGAGCAGCACAAAGTCTCGATAGAGATGGCTGCGCGCGAGTTGAGGTATGGCTGGTTCGAAAAGGTCAGAAAGGAGCAGGCTTGCGACTATGTGGCTGTTGCTCATCATTCTGACGACTTGGTGGAGACATTTCTTATAAATCTGAGTCGTGGTGCCGGAATCCATGGTCTGTCGGGAATAAAGCCTAAGAACGGAAAGATTGTGCGCCCAATGCTGTCTGTCTCCAGAGCGGAGGTGTTGAACTATTTGTCGGAGCATGGGTTGGAGCATGTGGAGGATTCGACCAACGCGGAGAGCGTGTACGTCAGAAATAAGTTCAGAAACGAGATAATCCCTAAAATGGAGGAGGTTAACCCTTCGTTTAAAAGGTCGGTCCTGCAGGCTGCGGAGAATCTGGCGGAGGCGGAGCGTTTTGTTGGGACGGCTATTGCGGATGTGAAAAGAAGTGTTGTGAGTCGTGACGGTAATTTGCTGAAAATTTCGATGAGCGGATTGGCTAAGAGTGAGAACGCAAGGTTTGTTTTGTATGAAATTTTGAGCGAGTTTGGTTTCTCGTCCGCAGTCGTTGATGACGTGATTAAGAGTTTTGAAACTATTTCGGGGAAGCAGTTCTACTCCCCAAAATACAGGCTTATAAGGGATCGAGACTCATTGCTTGTAGCTGAAAGAGGTGACGAGGATGCAGATGCAGAATACTATATAGAGGAGTATGCAGAGAGTCTGTCCGTTCCGGTGCGCGCGGAAATAAGGCGTCTGTCTGCAGACGAGTTTGAGGTTAAGCGAGATAAACGATTCTGTTTTCTTGATGCAGACAAACTTAAATTCCCTTTAGTCTTAAGAAAATGGCGCGATGGCGACTATTTTGTTCCGTTTGGCATGAAGAACAGAAAAAAAGTCAGTGATTTCTTTATCGACAGGAAGATGTCGTTATTAGAAAAAGAGGCGGTTTGGCTGCTTGTGTCGGACGGTGATATCGTTTGGGTTGTGGGAGAACGGTCGGATGATAGGTTTAAGGTTGATGCAAATACTAAAAATGTGATAGAACTGCAAATAAAATAAAAAAAGTGTTGAAGAACTAAAAAAAAACATTATCTTTGCAGCGTATTTATCTCCAAGGGGTCACATTCGTGATTCAAGTATATAAATCTCAATTCTAAATATTTGATTTAGAGGAAGTGCTAGGGTACTTTTTACTCCGATTACGTTTAGTGGAATAGAGGGAACCCTGAATTTTAGAGAAATAACTATTACTGTTTTTTTTCAATCTGTTTTTCAGAGAAAAGTCAAGCAGTTTTTTATATCTATTGTATTTTTAAGTTATGTATATTTTTAAGTATTAATAATATATGCAGCACACTATTTTTCAATTACAAGAAAAGACGTTAGTTGAATTGAAAGCGATGGCTCGTTTGTTGGGCATCAAGAGACCGGACTCTTATAAAAAAGAGGAATTGGCTTACAAAATTTTGGACGAAGAGGCAATTCAGAATGCGGCAGGCAAAGGAGACGCTCTGCAGATGGAGGCCGAACCTTCTATCACAGCAGATTTAGGAGAAGTTGAGCCTTTGGACGAAATTCAGGAGAATATGCAGCAGGAGTTGCAGGAGTTGCCAAGACAGGGCAGGCCTAATAACAGGCAGAATTCTCAGAATATACGTAAGGAGCCGCGTCGCGTAGTCGGAAAAATTGGACGTGGAGGACTGGAGACAATGTCGGCAGGGAATCCGGCGGCGTCTATAGCCAAGAGAATCTTGGAGCAGAAGCGCGCTAAAGAGTCTGCGGCTGCAAGAGGAATGACGGAAGAGGAGGCTTTGGCCGAACTGGAACAGCAGAGAGCTGCGGAAGAGGCGGCTCGTATCGCAGAAGAAAATGCGGCAAGCCAGTGCAGCAGAGAAGAGCAGCAGTATGATAATAGGCAGTACGACAACAGACAGTACGCACCTCAGCCGAAACCTAAAGTTTACGATTTTGACGATATTATTATAGGCGAAGGTGTCCTTGAAATTATGCCTGACGGATACGGATTCCTCCGTTCTTCTGATTTTAATTATCTGAACTCTCCGGATGACATTTACGTTTCTCAGTCTCAGATAAAGCTTTTCGGGCTGAAGACTGGCGATGTTATTGAAGGCGCTATACGTCCGCCGAAAGAGGGCGAGAAATATTTCCCGTTAGTTCGTGTTGACAAAATTAATGCGCGTTCTCCTGAGTATGTGAGAGACCGTGTGCCTTTCGACCATCTTACGCCTTTGTTCTCTGACGAGAAATTTAATTTGACAGGCGGAAAGAGCTCTAATAATATGTCGGTGCGTATCGTTGACCTTTTCAGCCCGATAGGCAAGGGGCAGCGTGGTTTGATTGTTGCGCAGCCTAAGACTGGTAAAACTGTGCTGCTTAAGGATATAGCAAATGCGATTGCGGAAAATCATCCGGAAGTTTATATGATTATACTTCTGATAGACGAACGTCCGGAAGAGGTGACAGACATGGCGCGCAGCGTGAATGCGGAGGTTATCGCATCTACGTTCGACGAGCCGGCTGAACGTCATGTGAAGATTGCAAGCATTGTGCTTGAAAAGGCTAAGCGTATGGTTGAGTGCGGGCACGATGTGGTTATTCTTTTGGACTCTATCACTCGTCTGGCACGCGCTTACAATACAGTGTCGCCTGCGTCCGGAAAGGTGCTTTCTGGTGGTGTTGACGCTAATGCGCTTCATAAGCCTAAACGATTCTTCGGAGCTGCCAGAAACATTGAGAACGGAGGCAGCTTGACTATCATTGCAACAGCTTTGACTGATACTGGCTCTAAGATGGACGACGTTATCTTTGAGGAGTTCAAAGGTACGGGTAACATGGAGCTTCAACTTGACCGCAAACTTGCTAACAAGCGTATTTATCCGGCTGTTGACATTATGTCGTCCAGCACGCGCCGCGACGATTTGTTGCAGGACAAGGACACTGTGCGCAGAATGTGGATACTTCGCAAATATTTGTCAGACATGACCTCTATCGAGGCTATGGAGTTCTTGAAGGACCGCATGGAGAACACTCGCTCGAACGAAGAGTTCCTTGTCTCTATGAACGATTGATGGTGTAACTGATTTAAATTAGTTTTTATGAAGTATAACACTCAGCAGAAGCGATTGGCGTTGCCCGAATATGGCCGCAATATCCAGAATATGGTTGACTATTGCCTGACTATTGAGGACCGTGAGGAGCGTATGGCGTGCGCGCAGGCTATAATTGTCACGATGGGGAATCTGTTTCCGCATCTGAGGGATATTAATGACTTTAAGCACATCTTGTGGGATCATCTTGCAATTATGTCCGACTTTAAGCTTGATATTGACTATCCTTACGAAATTGTCAGAAAGGAGAACCTTTACGTGAAGCCGGACAGAATTCCTTACTCGTCTTCTCGTCAGATTAGATATATGCACTATGGCAAAACCGTGCAGGGCCTTATAGACAAGGCTTCTGAGATGGAAGAGGGTGAGGAGAAGTCGCAATTGCTGCATCTTATCGCTTGTCACATGAAAAAGTGCTTTGTCAATTTTAACAAGGACGGAGTGGACGACAGAAAGATATTTGATGACTTGAGAGAATTGTCCAGAGGCAAAATTGATATACAAGATGGAGAAATGAGGCTCATCGAACTAAAAAATATCGCAATGATAAACAAACCGTACATGCCTTCTAAGAAGAAGAAAAAATGATGCGGTGATGATTTGATTCTATATAAACGTCAGACTGTAAAGTCTGGCGTTTATGTTTTTTTATCGGCAAATGTAAAAAAAATGTTTTCGCATTACGGATAGGTCTGTGCGTTTACATCGGTATGATGGTGAAGATAACTATCTCAGCCGAGCAAACGCCCTCTTGTGCAGTCTTGCTTGCTGTTGGCTGTAATGTGCTTCACGTTGTAACCTATAAAGAAAGTCTGTAACTTCTAAAAGTTGCCGTAAATAAAAAAAGCTAAGCCCATGCAGGCTTAGCCTAAAATATATGTGAAAGAACTATATTATTTCGCCCCTTCTTTCTTTTTTGAGTATCTTTCATTAAGTTTTTCCACAACCTCTTTTGTGATGTTCAGGTAATCTTCTGCATACAAAATATTGTCGTTGCTCGTGTTGCTGAAAATTACACTGTATTTTTTATCTGCGTTAAACTCTTTGAAGAAAGCGCTGATAGTGTCTTTCAACTGAGTGTTCAGCTTCTGCTGTTCGAGGATAAGGTCCTGAGTCAGTTTGCCGTCAAGCTGCTGCAATTCCTGCTCCTTCTGCATCAGAGCTTTCTGAGCCTGTTCGAAAGACTCTTTAGTCAAGAATCCGCCAGTTTCATATTTCTTCTGGAACTCAATCGCATCCTGTTGCAACTGCTGCTGTTTGCGCATTATGTCGTTGCGAGACTTTTCCTGTTTTTTTAGAAGCGCTTCGTTAAGCTCCTTGGCGTATTCGTACTGAAGCAGAAGAGAGTCCGCGTCAACATACGCAACTTGAATAGCAGAAGCTCCGGTTGCTGAACTGTCTTGTGCCAATGCCTCGGAATTCTTCTTTTCTGGTGCGTTGCATTCTCCTTTGTTGCAAGTGAAGTGCATTACATAAAGCCCTATAACTGCCAAAGCCAAAATGGCAAGCGCGTAGTTGTTGAATTGTTTCATTTTATACAAATTATGTTTAAATCTTTATAATTATTTACATTTCGTCTAACATTTCTTTTTGCTTCTCGAACAGACTTTTGCGAGCCATTCTGTCTTGTGTTTGCGCACAAAAAATCCCTTTCTTGGCAAGATGTTTATTGCCACCTACATGGCTGTTCGGAAATTTGCCGTTTTTAGTGAAGAAAATCCTCACGCCAAGCAGCAATACTGAGATTCCGACGATTATGACCGTAATAAGCAATAGCCTCATATCTTACGATATTTTACAAACGAAGCGCGGTTGTCAGTCTTTCCCGTCCGTATCAGCGAATTAGCGAAGGGACTTTCAACAGAAGTTGACGACTTACGCCTCTCTTTCAAAAAAACTTTTGCAAAGATAAGTTTTCTCTTTCTTTATTTTGTTGTTTTGCATGGTAATTTGTCTAACAAACAATTGTTTTTAACATTTTTTAAGTTTTTTTTGTCTTTGAAAAGCAGTGAAAGAGCAAAAAAAATTGGCAGAAACGAATTAAAACAGCAGCGTAAAGGTTGAATTTGATAATAATAATTGTAAATTTGCGTTTGTAAAGAATGTTAAAGAGGAATAGTATGGAAGGTTTGGATAAACTTGCATCAAGAGATATTTGGCGCTATTTTTCAGATATATGCGAGATTCCGCATCCGTCAAAAAGGGAAGGGCGTCTGGTTCAGCATATCAAGCGTTTTGGAGAGTCGCTGGGTCTTGAAACAATAGTTGATGAGATTGGTAACGTTTTGATTCGCAAGCCGGCTACAGATGGAATGGAAGGCTGCAAGTCGGTCGTTTTTCAGTCTCACGTGGATATGGTGTGCGAAAAAAATAGTGATGTGGAGTTTGATTTTGACAATGACGCGATAGTGCCGTATGTTGATGGCGGATGGGTCAAGGCGCGAGGTACAACGCTTGGCGCGGACAATGGTATAGGCGTTGCTGCTCAGATGGCTCTTCTTGCCAGCAAAGATGTAGAGCATGGCCCTATAGAGTGCCTTTTCACTGTAGATGAGGAGACGGGATTGTCTGGTGCAAATGCGTTTGGCAGCGGTTTGCTCCGTTCTAAAATATTGATGAATCTTGATTCGGAAGAGGACGGTAATTTCTGCATAGGATGTGCAGGCGGAATTGATACTGTCGCGAAGTTTCCGTTGAAAATGATGGACGCTCCAGAAGACCTTTTTTATTTCAGAGTTGATGTTAAAGGTTTTAAGGGCGGACATTCGGGCGAGGACATAAATAAGGAACGTGGCAATGCGGTGCAGACGCTGGCTCGTTATCTTTGCAGGTTGAAGAGGGAGTTTACTCTGGCGGTCAGCGAGATACACGGAGGTAACTTGCGCAACGCCATTGCGCGCGAGGCTTTTGCCGTTGTGGGCGTGCCTTACAAGCAGAAGGAGAGGGTGAGGGTGATGCTGAACATGTTTATAGACGAGGTTCAGCGTGAATACCCTTCTGAAACTGAGTTTGAGATGTTGCTGGAGTCGTGGTCGGTTCCCGAACAGGTGATGGAAGGAGCGCTTTCCGACAATTTGCTCAACGCTTTGCATGCGTGCATTCATGGTGTTGTCGGAATGAGCCGTGAAATTGATGGGCTTGTGGAGACGTCAACCAACCTTGCTTCTGTGAAGATGGCGGACGGATTTGTGAAGGTTGAGACGAGCCAGCGCAGTTCGGTCGAGTCCAAGAAGCATGACCTGAAGGAGAGAGTAGAGGCTTTGTTTGCGCTTGCTGGCGCCGAGGTCTCGCATGGCGACGGCTATCCGGGCTGGAAGCCGAATGTAAACTCGGAGATAAAGGATGTGGTTGTGAATACGTACAGGAGCCTTTTTGGCAAGGAGCCAATCGTAAGGGCTATTCATGCGGGGCTTGAGTGCGGATTGATTTTTGAAAAGTATCCTGATATGGATATGATTTCTATAGGACCTACGATAATAGGAAATCATTCGCCAGCTGAAATGGTTGATATTGAGAGTGTTGACAGATTCTGGTTGCATCTGAAAGCGATTTTGAAGGCTTTGAAGGCGTAAATTTTGATTAATTTGTTGAAGATGGATTTTTTTGCGCATGAGACCGCTGTTATAGATGATGGTTGCGTCATTGGCAGAGGCACTAAAATTTGGCATTTCTCACATATAATGTCAGGCTGTTACATTGGAGAGGAGTGCAACATTGGGCAGAATGTTGTGATTTCGCCGAAGGTTCGTCTTGGCCGTAATGTGAAGATTCAGAACAATGTGTCTGTATATACTGGTGTGGTGTGCGAGGATGATGTTTTTCTTGGCCCTTCGATGGTGTTCACTAATGTGGTGAATCCGCGGAGTCATGTGATACGCAAAGACTGTTTCAAGGAGACTTTGGTGAGGCGCGGGGCTTCGGTCGGAGCAAATGCCACAGTGGTTTGCGGAAACGAGATCGGGGCTTTCGCGATGGTCGGGGCTGGTTCTGTCATAACAAAAGATGTGCCGCCTTTTGCGTTGGTTGTGGGAAATCCTGCGAGACAGATAGGCTGGGTGAGCGAGAATGGCTGCCGCCTTGAATTTGACGCTGACGGCGAGGCTGTTTGTCCGGAGACGGGGCAGCTGTATGTTTTGAAAAATAATATTGTTGAACGAATAAAATAACGCTCGTTGCAGGCCGGACTTGAATAGAAACTTAGTTTGGCGGATTTGTGCGGGCAAGATAAAAGACTGTGTCTTTATGGTTAAATTTGTAGTTATAGGTCAGGGGCATATAGGCAAAAGGCATGCTGAGATGATTCGTCGCAATGAAGAGTCGGAACTTGTGGCTGTGTGTGACGTGCTGCCCAAGTCGGAACTTGGGCTGGACGATGTGGAGGTGCCGTATTTTCAGAGTATAGATGAGTTGCTGGACGCCGGTCTTGACATTGATGTTGTGAATGTATGCACACCTAACGGATTTCATGCAGATTATGCGCTGAAAGCGTTGGACAAGGGTTGCCACGTTGTGATAGAGAAGCCGATAGCGCTCACTAAGCAGGATGCGGAGCGTATTGTGTTCAAGTCTTTGGAGGTGTCTAAGCACGTGTTTTGCGTGATGCAGAACCGTTATTCGCCGCCGTCTGTGTGGCTGAAGGAGGTAGTGTCGCAAAAACTGTTGGGCAATGTCTATATGGTGCAGCTTAACTGTTATTGGAACAGAGACGCCCGTTATTACAAGCCGGGCAACTGGCACGGCGACGCAAAGCTTGACGGAGGTACGCTTTTTACGCAGTTCTCGCATTTCATTGATATAATGTACTGGCTGTTTGGCGATATCACCAATATTAGAGGTAATTTCAAGGACTTCTCGCACAAGGACCTCACTGCGTTTGAGGACAGCGGATTTGTGACTTTTGACTTCGTGAACGGCGGTATGGGCTGCCTGAATTATTCTACGTCGGTGTGGGACAAAAACTTGGAAAGCAGCATCACTATTATTGGCGAGAAGGGTACGGTGAAGGTTGCCGGTCAATATATGAACGAGGTGGTTTACTGCAATATAGAAGGGTATGAGATGCCGGAACTTGCCCCTTCTAATCCTCCTAACGACTACGGGTTGTACAAAGGGTCTGCCCAGAATCATCATTATGTGATTCAGAATGTGGTGGATAAACTGAAGGAAAACGGCTCTATTTCGACCAATGTGCTTGAGGGTCTGAAGGTTATCGATATAATTGAACGGATTTATCAGGCAAGAGATTTGGTTTGGAAGAAAAAGTGATAGATGCGGTCAGACTGAATTTTTATGTGATTTTTTTGTGTTAGGTTGTAATAATTTGAAATTTTAGACGTTATATTTGTGTGAGTTTGGGTATAAGATGAAGTTTAACGTTAAAAATTATTGCCTATGCAGGAAAACTTTACTCTAAATTTATTGACAGAAGACAATCAAAAAGGGCTTGATGAGCCGAAGCAGTCGGTATTGGATTTCATTTCAATATTTGCAAGAACTTACACGGCAGACGGATCCGTGAAACTGCTAGCCAAGACGGGCGCCGGTTTATTGTCTTAAAAAGTAACTTGAATCAGTATTCTCTGGTTCAAGTTTTTTTTATAGAAGGAAAATAGAGGCGATTTCTATAAATTAGTCCAAGATGATTTTTTAGAATTTACCTAAAAGGAAAGGGAAACATTTGCTGTTAGGCTCTGTTTCCCTTTAATGTTTAAGAGTTCTGTTTGTTCTGATTCCTGTATATAGGAGGTTTTGCGACCTCTTTGATTTTCACGTATATGTGTTTGATGTGAGTCTTTTCAACCTCACGTTCGTCAACAATAAAGTGCTTGCTTAGCGATTTTATCAGCGGCGTCAGTTTGTTGAAGCCGTAGTTTCGAGGGTCGAAGTCCGGTTTCTTCTTGATGATAAGAGCGCCAACCTCCGCAAGGAAAGCCCATCCATTGTCGTCGGCAAGGTCTTCGATAGAGCTTTTGATAAGACGTATAAGTCTGCTGTCAGTTTTGTCAAAACGGTTATATCCCTTATTGAAAGACGAGTCGCTGAAACTAGGTTTCGGCGGTTCGATGTTACTGATGATTTCGATGTATATGAACTTGTCGCAAGCCACAATAAACGGTTTGGGCGTCTTTTTTTCGCCGATGCCGATAACCAGTTTCCCCGATTCGCGCAAACGTGTGGCAAGGCGGGTGAAGTCGCTGTCGCTGGACACGATGCAGAAGCCGTCCACCTTGTTATCGTGCAGAATGTCCATCGCGTCAATAATCATGGCAGAGTCGGTCGCATTCTTTCCGGTGGTGTAGCTGTATTGTTGTATAGGCGTGATAGCGTGCTCCAAAAGCGCGGACTTCCATCCTGCCACGGTAGTCTTAGTCCAGTCGCCGTAAATGCGCTTAATAGTAGGCACGCCCAGCTTGGCAATCTCATCAAGCATTTCTTTAACGTGCGAATACGGAATATTGTCCGCATCAATCAGCACAGCAAGTTTTATATCTTTAACATCTCTCATATTGTCCAATTCTAAAATGTATGCAAATATAAGTTAAAATAGTGTTCAGAAGTGCGAAAAAACATAAAAAATAGAAAAGCGAAAGCAATTTCTGTAAAATGCGATTTGAGAATCTGCCGAATAGAGCGTTCTTCAATTTGTCCTTCTTAGGTTATTATTTGTATGTATTTTTCTCATTTTTGAAAAAAAGTATTGAATTTTTTGTAAAAATTGATTTCGAATTATTATCTTTGGGGTACTTTGCGGAAATATGCGAGGTGGAGCGTTGTCTGGCTAAGGAATAGAGAAAGTTGTGTTGCGTACGGATGAGATGCGGATTTATGCGGTGTAACTCTGTCTTGCAGTATTGTTTAAGGTTTTAGTTGAAAAGAAAAGTATTATTAATTAATTTATTTAGTTATAAGATGTTTTTAGATGCTAATTTAGTTAATTCGTTGCAGTTGATGCTTATCGGTATGTCAACTGTGTTTGTTGTGTTGCTGATAGTTATTGGTTGCGGAAATTTGTTAATCACGGTAGTTAACAAGTATTTGCCAGAAGAGGAGAAGCCAGTTGCAAAGCAGGCTCAGAACACGGGGGCTGTTAGTCCGGACGTGGCTCAGGCTATCAATTTGGCAATAAGCAAGTTAACAAACGGAAAAGGTAAAGCTGAGAAGATTGAAAGAATGTAAAAAGGTAATAATAAGATAAGATGAAAGAAGTAAAATTCAGTCTCGTTTTTAGAGATATGTGGCAGGCGGCAGGCAAGTATGTGCCCCGTGTTGACCAGTTGGTAAAAGTAGCTCCGGCAATTGTGAAGATGGGCTGTTTCGACCGAGTAGAAACAAACGGCGGTGGTTTTGAACAGGTTAATCTTTTGTTCGGAGAAAATCCTAACAAGGCAGTTCGTCAGTGGACAAAGCCTTTCCATGATGCAGGAATTCAGACACACATGCTAGACCGCGCGCTTAATGGTCTTCGTATGAGCCCGGTGCCGGCTGATGTGCGCAAGTTGTTCTACAAAGTTAAGAAGAAGCAAGGCACAGACATCACTCGTACATTCTGCGGTCTGAACGATACAAGAAATATCATCCCTTCTATCGGGTATGCAAAAGAGGGCGGAATGATTTCGCAGTGCTGCCTTTGCATCACATACTCTCCAATTCACACAGTGGAGTATTACACAAACATGGCTAAGGAGCTTATCGAAGCTGGCTGTGACGAAATCTGCTTGAAGGATATGGCTGGAATCGGCCGTCCTGCGTTCTTGGGCGAACTTACTCGCAACATCAAGGCAATCAAGGATATAACAATTCAGTATCATAGTCACGCAGGGCCAGGTTTCAATATGGCTTCTATTTTGGAAGTCTGCAAGGCTGGTTGTGACTATGTGGATGTGGGCATGGAGCCTCTTTCTTGGGGTACTGGTCACGCAGACATCATCGCTGTTCAGGCTATGTTGAAGGATGCTGGATTCAAGGTGAAAGAGATTAACATGGAAGCCTATATGGAAGCTCGCACAATGATTCAGGAGATGATGGACGACTTCTTGGGCTACTATATACCAGACCGCAATCGTCAGATGAACTCGTTGCTTATCGGTCCTGGTCTTCCGGGCGGTATGATGGGCTCTTTGATGACAGACTTGGAAACTAATCTTGAGTCTATCAACAAATGGAAAGAAAAGAACGGCAAGCCTAAGATGTCTCAGGACGAACTTCTTATCAAGTTGTTCGACGAGGTTAAGTACGTATGGCCTATGATGGGTTATCCTTGTCTTGTGACTCCGTTCTCTCAGTATGTGAAGAACATGGCTTTGATGAACGTTATGCAGATGGAGAAGGGCAAAGAGCGCTGGTCTATGATTGCTGACGATATTTGGGACATGATGCTTGGCAAGTCTGGTAAGCTTCCTGGCGAACTTGCTCCAGAGCTTATCGCTAAGGCTAAAGAGCAGGGACGTGAGTTCCATACTGAAGATCCGCAGAGCAACTATCCGGACGCTTTGGACTCATTCCGCGAAGAGATGAAGAAAGAGGGCTGGGAGCTTGGCGAGGACGACGAAGAGCTGTTCGAGTTGGCTATGCACCCTCAGCAGTACCGCGCTTACAAGTCGGGCAAGGCTAAGGCTGACTTCGAAGCTGACTTGGCAGAAAGAAAGTCTAAGAAGTGCTCTGGCTCTAACGGTGGTGAAATGTCTCTACCTCAAACTGTTGTAGTTGATGTTAACGGTGTTAAGTATTCGGTTGTTGTCGGTGCAAACGATGGTTCGTCTGCTTCAGCGGCATCTCCGGCAGCTGTATCTGCTGCTCCGGGCGAAGGTAACGAACTCTTGGCTCCGCTGGAAGGTAAGTTCTATTTGGTTAAGAACTCAGGAGACGCAGCTGTGAAGGTTGGCGACACAGTTAAGAAGGGTCAGGTAATCTGTTACGTAGAGGCGATGAAGACTTTCAATGCAATTGCATCTGAATGGGACGGCGTTATTACAGAAATATGTGTAGGCAGTGGCTCTTCTGTTGCAGAAGACGATGTATTGATGAGAATTAAATAATAAGAGAGCCATGAACGATATTTTTGAAAGTATATATAAAATGACGGCATTGGATGGCTTCCTTGCTAATCCGGGGTATATTGTTATGATTGCTCTTGGCTTGGTGTTGCTTTATCTTGGTATAAAGAAGGAGTTTGAGCCATTGCTGCTTGTGCCAATCGCTATTGGAGTCCTTATTGCAAACATCCCTGATGCTAATATGGGAGTTATAGCTGCAGACGGGAAAGGCTTTGTGAATTATATGTTGGATGGTAAAGAGGTGAGCAAAAATATTTACGAGATGTCGTTGCCTGAGATTGCTCATGACCTTGGAATCATGAATTTCCTTTACTACGCTCTGATAAAGTCAGGTTTGCTTCCTCCTATTATCTTTATGGGAGTTGGGGCATTGACAGACTTTGGTCCTATGTTGCGTAACTTGAAGTTGGCTATCTTCGGAGCTGCCGCTCAGTTGGGTATTTTCATGGTGTTGCTTATCGGAAGCCAGTTCTTTGAGTTGAACGAAGCTGCTTCTTTGGCTATCATTGGTGGTGCTGATGGCCCTACGGCTATATTTACAACGCTGAAGCTTGCTCCTCACATGTTGGGTCCTATTGCTATTGCGGCATACTCGTACATGGCTTTGGTTCCTGTTATAGTTCCGCTTGTGGTAAAGTTGACTTGCAGTGAAAACGAGCTGAAAATCAACATGAAAGAGCAGGATAAATTGTATCCGAGCAAAAATGAGATTAAGAACATGCGCGTGCTTAAGATTCTTTTCCCTATCATGGTTATCGTGCTTGTTGGTATTGTTGTGCCGGATGCTGTGAACTTGGTTGCTCTGCTTATGTTTGGTAATTTGATCAAGGAAATCGGAAACAATACGTTCCGTCTGTTCAGCGCGGCTTCGGGCGGTATAATGAACACCGCTACAATCTTCTTGGGATTGTGTGTGGGCGCGACTATGACTGTTGAGTCTTTCCTTGATTTCAAGACTATTGGTATTGTGATTGGCGGATTCTTTGCGTTCGGTTTCTCTATCTTTGGCGGTATCTTGATGGTGAAGGTATGGAACATGTTCGCTAAGAAGAAGATAAACCCGCTTGTCGGAGCTACAGGTCTGAGCGCTGTTCCTATGGCTTCTCGTGTGGCTAACGAAATAGCTCTGAAGTATGACAAGAAGAATCATGTGTTGAACTATTGTATGTCATCTAACGTTGCTGGTGTGATTGGTTCTGCTGTTGCAGCCGGAATCTTGATCGCAATCGTTCCTTCTATGATGTAATTTGATTTAGTTGCATAATCAAGGCGGGACCTTTTTAAGTGGGGTTCCGCCTTTTTTGTTTTTCTCGTTATAAAGTCATATATTTGCGGTCAGTATTAACAATAAACAATTTTTTAGATGGAACAATTACCAAACTGTCCAAAATGTAATTCAGAGTACACTTACGAAGACGGCAACTTGATAGTTTGTCCGGAATGCTCTTATGAGTGGAATCCTAACGAAGAGTCAGATGAGGATTCGAACGTTGTTAAAGACGCCAACGGCAATATCTTGCAGGACGGCGATACCGTAACCGTGATCAAGGACCTCAAAATCAAGGGCACTTCTCTTGTAGTCAAAGTAGGTACAAAAGTGAAGAACATACGTTTGACGGACGGTGACCACAATATCGACTGCAAAATAGACGGAATAGGCGCAATGGGGCTTAAGTCTGAATTTGTAAAGAAGATTTAATAAATGTCAGGCTGCATCATTTTATTGATTGCAGCCTGTTTTTTCATGTCTGAATCAGCTGGGGCGGAATCCACGGTCACTAAACCCGCATCGCTCCTTCGCAAATACGAACAACCTAAGCGAAATGCACTTCAAAATCATCTCGACCTAATTTATAGAATTTGCCTAAAGTAAAAAAAATCTGCAGAACTTATGTGGTCTTTTGATTAATCTTAATTACTTTTGCAGAACCATATATTATTTCTTGCAATGACGATATTAGAGCAGATAAGAGACATATTCTGGACTCCTAAAAAAGCATGGCCTGTTGTTTGGGAGAACAGCAAGGAGGGGTACAATATTCAGAAAAAATTTGTACTTCCGCTTTTTTTATGGCTTACGCTTATTGTGGCGGTATCTGCATTGTCAAAGGCTTTGAATGTTCCGGACTGCAGTTTCGGGCAGGTGGCGGAGGTGCTGATAAAGGACACGCTCACGTTTTTCATAACGCTGTTTGTAGGTTTTTACATTGCGGTGTTGCTGGTTAATAGCCAGTTGTTTTTGAAATATTTTGGAGAAGAGCCGAATATGGAGCGGAGCATCTGTTTCATAGCGTATTCGTCTGTGGTGATGGTTTGCGTACGCGCTATAGTGATATTCTGGTCATACGGATTTTTCCTTTATATTCTGTATTTTTATACTGTATATATAATATGGGAGGCTGTGCCGGCACTTTACAAAAAGATAGACGAGCAGAAAAGAGTGTGGTTCACATTGTTGTCTGTGGCCGTCCTGTTTGCGTCGTCGGAGTTTGTGAGGATTGTTCTAAACAAGATAATTAATTGAAAATCAGATTATGAGTAAGATAAAAAATGATATATTGATACGAAACAAGCGAGCTTCGTTTGACTATGAGTTGCTGGATAAGTTTCAGGCAGGAATAGTGCTTGTCGGTACTGAAATCAAGTCTATCCGCAACAGCAAGGCGAGCCTTGTCGATTCGTTTTGCTTTTTTGCAAACGATGAGCTGTGGGTTAAGAATATGAATATTTCGGAATATTTTTTCGGAAGTTACAATAATCATGCTCCAAAGCGAGACCGTAAATTGCTTCTGACAAAGCGTGAACTGCAGAAAATCAGAAGAATGACAAAAGAGACAGGCTTCACAATTGTGCCAACAAAGCTCTTCATAAGCGAAAAGGGGCTTGCGAAATTGGAGATTGCCGTTGCAAAGGGTAAGAAAGAGTATGACAAGCGCGAATCTCTGAAAGAAAAAGATGACAAGCGCACGATGGAGCGTTTTATGAAGCGTTAGAGATGATGGAGCGAGAACTATTCTTATCTTTAGAGAACGTAGAGCCTCGGGTGTACGGCATGACCTTCCCGTCGCTCATAAACTGGGAGATAAAGCGAGGTGAGCAGTGGGCTGTGGTCGGAGCGAACGGTGCAGGCAAAACAATGCTTGCAGACCTTGTGTCCGGCAAAATTGCGAAGCGGAACGGCGAGATTAACTA
>JAGBRL010000071.1 GCA_017632345.1 Paludibacteraceae bacterium | reverse complement strand
TCTTCAGGCACTATGACCAATACAGTGTCGATTCTACTGAATGGCAGTTTCATTTTTCAAAAAAATTATTTTTTCTTTGGTATTTTGTAAATATCAACTATATTTGCCGTCAGAAAGGGGAGCTGCCGTGGGTTTATCGTTTCGGGCGTTTTCTCTTGGGGGGTTCTTTTCAGAACAGCATCAGGACCACGGAGGGTAGCCTCTTTCTTTTTTTTGTAACTTGTTTTTGTTATCCACTCGTTACAATCCAAATCTTCAGGCACTATGACCAATACAGTGTCGATTCTACTGAATGGCAGTTTCATTTTTCAAAAAAATTATTTTTTCTTTGGTATTTTATTAATATCAACTATTTTGCGACGAGGAAACGACGTCGCTGGGTAGTCTCGTTATCGGACGTTTTAGCTTGGGGGGCTCCTTAGAGACAGCATCAAATCCCCAGAATGTTGATGTCGTTTTCTTTTTTTGTCCTCATCTCATCCAATCTGGTTGTGAATTGTTTCAAATTTGTATCTCTGACGTATCAGAAACAATACATTTTTTTCTGTTTTTTGGGGTATTAAAAATTAAACTCTTATCTTTGCAGTGAAGTCTGCGGACGCGCAGACGGCGGTCAGTTCTGGATTTACGTTCCGGGGGGCCGCCATTTTTTTTACCATCCCTCACCCTCTACCGCCGTGACAGAATAATGATATTTTTTATCTTTTGAGAGATTTTCTTCCACAACGATTTTTGCAATACCAATCAGAAACAATCTGCAAGTATAGTTTATTGGTACATATCGGCAAAATTAATTGTGACGAAAGTCTGAAACTCTGCGTAATGCTGTGCCTTCCGCAACCAGTAGGACGCAAACATGTGATGCACGTTGTATTTGCTTGCAAGTTCCTTAGCCGTCACATACGTCCCAGCCTTTTTGCAGGCAAACACCTCTTTCCGCAAATCGTCTCCGTTAAAGAGATATTCGTTTGCAAACTTGTTTGCGTCTTTTTCCATTCTATTCTTCTCTGTTTTAGTGCTGTTCAGGTCCTCTTCGTAAACGTCTATGTTCTCATGTTTAAGCACATGCCCTATTTCGTGAAACAAAGTGAACCAGCAAGTAGCCAAATCTTTTCCCCTGTCAGAAATTTGGATAAGCGGATTCCCGTCCATCCACCTTACAGCACCGTACACGGTGTTTGGCAAGTACGGCACAAACACAAGCCCCACGCCCCAGTTGTCAAACATTTGCGGCAACTCCAAAAAATACTTTGTATCTTCCAGATGCAACTTCCACACCCCCGAATCTACCCACTGCGCAAGGCGGCTTTTGTCGTAAGGGTGCTTTTCCAGCTTCGCAAAGTCCAGTTCGCCCCTTCTGAGCCATCCATACAGGTTTATCTCGTTAATTTTCGTTTTAGAGTTCTCACGGAACAAGGCTTTGTTTGCGGTTTTCAGTTTCACGAAAATATCTTCGTCATTTTCCGCCCCAAAGAAATCCGTAATATCGTCCAGCACGTCAAAACCTTCTGTAAACTCATCGTTAAGCAGAGGCAGCACGCCTTTAAGTTTTCTGAAATTTTCTTTTGCCTTTTTATGTGCTTCGTTACACTCAGCTTTCTTTTTTAAGTAATTATTTTCAAACCGTTCAAGAAACCCTTGCAAGCTGTCGCTTTTCACAATTTTAGCCGCCTTGTCTCTTAAAGAAGGCGACAAAGTCTCTTTCTTTTCAAGATTTTTGACTTTCAGCAAATCTTCGTAGTTATGAATGCCGTGGGCTTCAAAGATTTCTACCAACTCAGCCCCTACCGTATTAAATAATGTAAGCGAGTTTAACACTTCGCATTTATTTTCTGCTTTCATAATCTTATTTCCTTTTATAATCGTGGTTGTTTACATCTGTTACAAAAATAGTGTCAATATCATAAAAATCCCCATCCCAATCCTTGTTTAAAAGACATTTCCCATCTTTGTTTACTTTACAGAAGAACTTTCTATAACCCAAATCTACTCTCACTTTAAACATCTGCTCTTCATTGCCTTTGCCTCCTTTTACAAGTTCTATCTGATTGTCTGTTTTGTATTCTTTATTGTAAGTGCCAACAGACTCATGCCCTAACATTTTCTCATGCAATCTAACCGCTTTGTTAATCAGATTTTGCCCAAATGTCTTTTTAAACGACCTAATCTCTTCACGCCCGGAAGGATTTTCTATAAAGTTTTTCCAGCATCTCACGCTTTTATTGCTGTCATCATAAATAATATTCATGCCCAATCTTTTTTTTGCAACAAAAATACAGAGAATATCCTGTAAATCAAACCGTTGCACCCTTTTTATGTGCGTAAAGCCTCACAATCATGCACTTTCACGCACAAAATTGCATATTTTTTTTAAAATAACCAAATAGTTATCAAATGATAATCAAATGACTATTGTTTGACTATTATAAACACTGCGTTTTTACGCACAAAATGGTGGCGAGACTTGGCAAGGGGCTGAACGGTGCAGAGGAGAAGGAGGATAAGTTAAGTATAAGAGATTTATATTAGATGCTTTGAATACAAAAATAGGCAAGCCTATTGAGTGCACCGAACTTGTTAGCAAAAAAAGCATTAATAAAATAGTTGACAACGAAAAGGACAAAACTCAAATACCTTTGACTATGGATGATTTCCTTATGATACCAGAAGTTATAGCCTTCCCTTCTGATATAATGTTTTGATTAGACCGAAAGGCGGTTGCGTCAAGTTCGTCAAAGAATATGAAGATGGTTTACTTTTTTCCGTTTTCGTGTTTATAGACTCAGCTAACATTAAAATGGAAAATAAAACAGGATACAAAAGGAGAAAGAAAGCGAGGTCAACACTCCGGGGATTTGATGCTGTCTCAAAGGAGACCCCCCAAGCTGAACGTCCGATAACGAAACTACCCGGCGACGACGCTTTCTTGATTGCAAATGTAGTTGATTTTTGCAAAGAAAAAAAGAAAAAATAATTTTTTCGGAAAAATGAAACAGATAGACATTCAAATGCGTTCTTTCCGCCTGAAAGGGGACAACAGGACGCTATTTTGCACAGAAGCATAGCGCGACTATAATCTGAACGTGCTAGGCGTGTACTAGTGTACTACATACCGATAAAAGGTAATGTGCTGCCTGTTGTGAATTGTTTTCAAATTTGTATCTTTGCCGTATCAGAAACAATACTTATGAGAATTGGGTATATAAATATGTGTAATTCTTTGGAGTTAAAAAAAATACTTTTGCATCTTTTGATTGAACTTGATAACACACATTATGGAAAGAAAAAAAGACAAAATTGTATTGCCTTGGATTGTTACTCATCCGGGTAGCATTTTAAAATGCGAACTCAAAGCGCGAGGGTTTACGCAGGTGGCTTTCGCTAAAACTATAGGTGTGGCAGAGAAAGATTTTAAAGATTTTCTCAATGGGAAACGAGACATGACTGCTACTTTAGCAAAAAAATTAGAAAAAGTCCTTTGTATCCCTTATGAGTCGTGGATGTCTTTGCACAAAGGATATTTGACCACAAAAAGGCTTAAAGAGCAGCTAAATGGAACAAAAAAGTAAAAGGCGGACTAACCGCCTTTTACTTTTATACCCATCAGCCGAACCGGCACAATGATCACGTTGTGAATTGGTTTCAAATTTGTATCTTTGACGTATCAGAAACAATGAAATCTTTGTCTGTGAAAATGGATTGTTGTTGTGAATTGGTTTCAAATTTGTATCTTTGACGTATCAGAAACAATGACTATCTTTATTCCCTGATTCGTCATTAGTTGTGAATTGGTTTCAAATTTGTATCTTTGACGTATCAGAAACAATTTGCAACAGAAGCAGTGTCAAGAACATAGCGTTGTGAATTGGTT
>JAGBRL010000070.1 GCA_017632345.1 Paludibacteraceae bacterium | reverse complement strand
CTGTTCAGGAACGAACGCATCTGAGGCTCCTGGCCCATCAGCTTCTTGAAGGCCCAGTCGGTCTTTAAATTAACGTACTTTGTCATGGTTATAAATTATTTGAAAATCATAAACATATGGCGCAAAAATACGGCAAATGCAATTGTTGCACAAGAGTGCAGACTAAAAAAATTGCGACAAGAACAAAAAAAAAGAGACGTAGCGCGCCACGTCTCTACAATGGAGAAACCTACAGATTGCCAATCTCCTCCTTGGTCATACCAGTGGAGGTACTATAAAATTATATAGGACAATATTGCTTCCCAATTATTAATTGCAAATAGCTGGCTTGAGCCATTTTAACAAAAAAACGCCTGTTTATTCAAAAAAAATGTTAAAACCTGTTAAAAAATCGAAAAATATATTATACATTTGTTTGTCTTATATTCTCCAGACTGTGGAGGTGTATGTACGAAACGGTTTTAACTGCGGGGCGGCTGATGGGGCAGCGCGCACGTGAGACCTAAAGAGACTATAAAAAATAATGTAAAACTAAAATTATAAATTATGAGAGAAAGGTTACTTAATTATTCTCATCACCTCCGACGGCTGAGGCTGATGGTTTTGGTAGCGGTGCTCGCTGTGCCTATCGGGGCAGCTGGGCAGATAAAAGATCCTAATGCGGCTCTGAATCTCGACTTTAAAGAAGGTTTGGCGGGATGGAAACTTTATCATGGGGTGGTAAAGTATGGTGGTGATATCCAAACGCACCAGTTTTGTTGGAATTATGATCAAGCTGTTGACGCAGGTGCAATTACGGCTAACGTTAAGTCTGCAGAACATCAGTTTAAAACAGGGTATGGGTCTAATGGACAACGGGATAATCTTAAAGGTAGTGATATGACCTTTAAGATTGCAGACATTTTCTCAGGAGGTGCTAGTGGGTCGGAAGAAGGAGAAAATTGTGTCTATGGGTCAGGAGATTATTATTGGAGCTCTTTTGATGCGTGGAAAGGAGATGGGGCAAATAATGCACCATATAGAAGATTTAACGTATATACCAAAGGTTCAACGCCCGAAAATGATATAAACTTTGGGGTGGGCAACTCTATACCAGGAAGTACGTCTGTTCAGAATAACAATTGTAAAGATACAAGAATAGATGTGACTGGTGGATTTGCAAGAACTTGTAGATTGGGAACTAATCATGGTATAAAATCAGGACGAGGTTGTGAGTTGCAGTATTATGGAAAAGAGCAAGGGCTAAAAGGGGATAACGATATATTGGAGAAGCATGTCGCAAGTGCTGAAATGATGGAGTATGAGTTTGTGTGTACAGAGCAGATGGGTATGTTGATTGTTGATTATTGTGCTATTGCGATGAATCCAAGTGGACATTCTGGAGGTGGCGTAGTTGCAAAGCCTCTTTACTACATAAAGGCAGAATGTTATGATGAAGTTTCTTCAAAATGGAATGCTATAACATGTGGAGCTACGGTCAAAAATACAGATGATATGTTGAGGTGTGATAACAAAAAGGGTTCTACAAACGATGATGTTGTTACAACGAATTGGGAAAGTGTTGCATTTGATTTGACGGAAAAGGACACAAAAGGAGAGTATAAGTATAGGGGTAAAAAGATTCGACTTCAAGCTTACGTTACAGACTGTTGCTATGGTTCTGTGAGTGATGCAGGCGGTCACGCATGCTACATGTACTTCCGTGCAGAGGTTAAGCCTCTAAAAATAGATGTAGAGTTTTGTAAGTCAAACGAGCCTGTGACTATTACAGCTCCTGCTGGTTATGACTCCTACACTTGGTATCAAATGGGCGAAACGGACGTTTGGAGTGCGACAATGCAGTCTAATGATGATATTAAAGGTAATAAGTGGGAACTAGGTGCCGGTTCTGTCGGTTCAAGTAACAACCATTTCCATGTGACAATGAAGATGAACTCTACAGGTTGCCCTATTGAGTTGGATACAATAATATCGCCTACAGATTTGCGGCCTAATTTCACACCTAAATATGGTTGTAACCGTTATGTGGATTTTGTTGATGCATCTACATCAGAGTCTGCCAGCGGTTCTGGAGCAAGCGATTCTGTTGTCATCTGGAACTGGACTGTGTTCCCGGCAGGGGCCGATCCAGTTATAGACGGTGTCAAGCAAAGTGCTTCTAATGCCGTTTATTATGCAGTGGACAAAGATGCAGACGGCAGGTTCTTGTTTCAAGATGCAAAAGGAGATCGGGCTGACTTCCAAAGTAGTTCAAAAAGAAATTACGGAAGTGTTCTTGATGCAGAAGGCCAGTGGGTTGTGATGGAAGTTAAAACAGTTTCAGGTTGCGAGGGTCTGATCTGTAAGAAAATCGTGCCTCGTTTTGTGCCGGTGAATACTGTTGTGATAAAGAATGCTTGTCTATATAGTCCGGTATTTGGGACTGTGAAGAATGTGCCGGTAAATTATGCAGACTGGCAGAACTTGGACGACGCTTATTTCAAACCGGGTGTAGGTCGTCCGACTGAGGATCAAGTTAAGGCTGAAGGTTTTAACGCAAGTGATTATCTGAGAAATGATTATTTGTACTATCTGAAGAATAATATTTCATACTCTTTCGACGAAGGTGCAACTTGGGTGTCTCGTATGGAAGGAGGAACGCAGGTAGATATAGATCCGGAAGCTGTAAGGGCTGGGAATATTGTAAGAAAGTTTCTTGTGAAGGACACGTGGGAAGACGAGTCCGGCAAAGAAAATTACTGCATATATAACGTAAATACGGAGTATGAAGTCTATGAAGTGCCGAATGCTCTTCCGATAGCAACTGACAACGTGGGCTTGACCAGGGTTAAAGAAGGTGTAATGAAGACGGAGACTGCAACTATCAGATATAGCGAGTGGCAGGTTGGTGTTTGTAAGGACAAGAGTGTCACTTTGCATTTGGAGTGTGATGGCAAGTATGGTTTGACATGGTCAGACGGAGCAACAGACGACATGTCTTATTCTAATATCCTTAACGGCTCTTATGAAACTAATAACAAGACACTTGCCAAGGGTACTCATTCGGTAGATATGAGCAATGGGAATTGTACGTCAAGGATTTATGTGTCTGTTGTAGAAGGGTCGCAGGATGTTAAGTTGGAAGTGGGTCCGGCTGTTTGTGCTCCCGGTCCGGTAGAGGCGTCTTTAGTGAACATAGAGAAAGGTTATGTAGAGTGGGGTAAGCTTGTTAGCGCAATAGACGACCAAGGCAATGCAATTCAAAAAGAAGAGCAGTTAGCTGCCGGCGAATACGAGTTTGCGTTGGGCGAAGCCGATTTCACTTCTCAATATTATGTGAAAGGAACAGACGACAAAGGTTGTAACTTCAATATACCATTCATGTTTGAAGAACGTCCAGCAGCAAGACCGGACTTTACGTTCACGTTCAAACAGAGTGTGCCAGCGAATGCGGATGGTAGTCCCAAGAAGGATTTTATAATAGTCCCTAATGAATCTAAGACTGGAGATCCTATGGAAGTGAAATATGATGCCACGACTAAGACATTTACATGTAGCCCTCTTTGTGGTTATAATGCTGACTTTAATAACAATAGAGTTAATGTTGCAGTTAAAAATCCTAATGTAGGGGCTAAGAATTGCTATATGCACTATACTTGGTACAAGAATACAGGTATTGTGGAGGGTAAAGATGAAAATGTCTGGAGAACAAATTATCAGCCAGGGGGAACAAGTTATCAACGAGATTTGCTGCCGAATGCAAGTTACGCAACTACAGACGAATATACGCTTGTCGTGACAACACATACATTTGATGACGCCAAGACTGTTATATGTGAAGATGTTTATACTATCAAAATTCAGTCGCGTCAGACTCCGACTGTGACATGGAACGTCTCTGTTGATGGAAGCGAAGCTTCTTCAAGTACAGATCAGGCTTGTGTTGGTTCTGCTGTAAAACTTACGGCTTCTGGATTATCTGACGGGAATGTTGTTTCATATACATGGTATGACCCTACCAAGACACCATATCAAAATCTTGGTAACGGAATGCTCGGAGATCAGGAAAACGGAACAACAGCAAACTCTATTTATTACACGGTAGGAGAGAACGGAAATAGTTACAACAAAGGCTATGATTTGTACTCATATAAGTATGCTGTTCGTGTGGAAGATGAAAAAGGTTGTATTGGTGTTAGTTCAAAGGAGATTTGGGTGAAGCCTCTTCCTAAGTTTGTTGTGCCTGATGTGACTGGCTGTCCAAGAGAAACTGATGCCGCTGGCAATCCTGTAGGCAAACCTACGTACGTTACATTGGAAGCTAAAGATTTGTATGGTGGAAGTCACAAGCACAATTACAATAATACGCAGATTACAAAGGGATATTCTTGGGAAAATGGTGCGTTTGATGTCAGTGATGAAGGTTATAAAAAAGATGTGGAAGTTACAGCAACAGCAACCAATCCTCAGACAGTAAAGGTGGCGGCTATGGCATCTAATGGCTGTGTTGGCACATTGGATGTTACTGTGTCGGCTTATCCTGAGTTTGATATAAAAGTAGATGCTATTCGTACAAGTCAGTCTCCGGTTGTGGATAATTTGCCAGTAAATGGAGTGTACAGTGTTTGTGCAGGGACGAACTTCTGGCTTAATATGGAGATGGTCTTGAGAGACGCGAACGCGGTTTATGCCGGCAAATACAAGGCAACAGTAACGCGTAAGAGAGATGGAACAGTAAAGAGCTCTTCTGCTAGTTTTGGACAGAGAGTTGACGTTGGAGCTTTTACAGCAATAGATGTTGTTATAAAAGGCCAGAAGGAAGAGTTCTCCATTGTGATGGAAACAAGCGAAGGATGTAGAGTGGAAAGAACGTTGATAGTTGAAATTAATCCACGTCCTATGCTATCGTTTGATTATGTCAGAAACTTTGTTTGTGAGGATGGATCGTCTTACAAGGATGGAACTGCTGGGCCTATAGAAATTAAGGCCGTGAATGCTACTAATCCGACAACTGGTGCTGAATTTGATAAAACAACTCAATATATACAGTGGACAGCTGGAACAGTGGGAAGTCAAGTCTTTGATGCAGAAAAAGGAGAATTGTCAGGAACTGTAGTTTTTGTTGAAGGTTCTGATTATCGTACGTATAAAGCTACGATAACGACAGCGCAGGGATGTAAACGTACAGAAGAAACTCAGAAAATATATAACGTGAGAAAGCCTGAGTTTGAAGTTGTTGCGAAGCCTTCGGAACTGTGCGAAAATGAAGCGCTGCAAGTTGAGCTGATTGGTACGTCGGATAGAGTGCATACATATTACTATTCAAAGAACGCAACAACTGGCAATTGGGAAGATGTATCTTGGCAAGATGGCAGAGACAACACGTCATCGCCAAAGACGGCATCAAGAGTGGTTACTGGCGATTTGATGGGAAGTAATGTTACATTGGATGTGCGTGCTGGTAATTCTTATTATGGGGCAAAACCTACGTATTGGTCCAATACCTCTGACAAGTTCTGTTTTGTTGAAAAACAAGTAACAGTCACATCCAAACCGGTGCCTGTCGTTACGGTAGAGGTTTTGGATGAAAATCAGAATCCTGCGAATGGTCCGATATGTGATTATTCGAAATATTATTTGAAAGTGGCAAGTCAGCTGACAGGAGCCACAGGCGAAATGATTGATGTTGATTTGGATATTAACGGAGAAGTTAAGACGGATTCGAAATTGGAAGCTGTTCCTGCAAACGGAAATGTTGTGATAGGTCCTTTCTCTCCGGTAAACAACTCTGCAGACGTTGTAAACTTCTCATGGAAGGTCGTTGGTGGCGAATGTGGCGGCTCGTCAAAGACAGAGGTGAAAATCGCTCCTCGTCCGGTTGCGAGAATATTGGTTTCTGGCAATGTGAGGACAGGAGCAGATGGTGTTTATGAAGTCTGTGAAAATACACAGTTGACTTTGAGCAGCGCTTATGGAGCGGACTCTTATTCGTGGACATCTAACATAGGTTCTTCAAGCACAGAAGCGACAATGAGTGTGACTCCTGTTTTCAAAGAAGGCGAAAACAACGAGTTCTACCTTGTTGTCACTGAAAATGGTTGCCAGAGCGAGCAGACTACTTTGAAAGTTTCTGTTGTTAAATCGCCGTCGTTCACGGCATGGGCTACTTTGGATCCTGTGTGTGAAAACTGTCTTGACACAATCATGGTGTCAGACGGCAACAACATGCAGAACAATTACATCTATAAAGCCTACACGCTGGATGCTGATGGAAACAGAATTCAGGCGTCGCAGAAGGTTGTAGAGACAGAGTTCGTGAAAACGGAAAATGTGACAGATGAAAATGGTGTAGTGACAGGAACTATTGACAGAACTTACTACATCTACAAAACTCCGTTTATCGGACAGAACACTGTTTACGAAATTGAAGCGGAAGACGCAGGCTGTTTCTCTTCTCAGAAAGTGGCAGTGAACATGTCTAATACTCCGGTGCTGGAACTTGTTGATGCAACAGACGAATCTATAACTATTGCAAACGGTGACGCGTATGGACCTGTTTGTAAAAATTCGACCGTTAAGTTGAAAATAAGAAACACGTCAGGTGCGAAGTCAACAATATATCAGTTAAGCCGTTTGACTCCTGGAAGTTTGTACACATGGGGGAAAAATCCGCAGACGTATGATAATTATTACACGTTTACTTTAAATGCAGACAAAACTCATGAGTATGAAATCAGAGCGATTACTAATGACAGTTGCGTGGCATACCATAAATTTAAGGTAATAGTTAAAGATGCACCTACAGTTTTCACGACAGGTAATTATCAACCAGAATGTAATTACTCTTTTGTATGTAGTGATTTTGCTGGAGAGTTGCCAATCAAGTGTGTTAATGCTAGTGAAACAATAAAGTCTTGGGAATTTGAGGCTGGCACACAAAAAGGAAATGACCATCAGAATATCGTTCTGAATCCGCGTTCTCCAGATCCAAATTCTAAAGAGAGAACGACAGTTGTTTATAAGATAAAAGTGACGGATACATATGGATGTACGCAAACAGCGTCTCATACTGTTTATTTCCATCCTGCACCAAACTTTAATGTAGAGCCTGAAAGTCCAGTTTGTCTTGAAGACGACGGAGCAAACGTTAAGTTCACAGCGTCTAAAGTCAAGGATGGCGGATGGTACGATACTCAGAATTCTAGTTTATTGTATAGTTTGACTAACAACTTTACTTCTTTGAACAACGGCAGCAAGGACCCTGTGTCTCTGGAAAGTTTGTTCTCTGAAAGTGATGTTGTAAATAACAAACTGGCGTTTGATGTGTACGCTTGTTATAAGAACACATCTTACAATGCAAGTATGTATTGCGTATCTTCTAAGAAGGTTGAAGTTGACGTGATTCACAAGCCAACATTCACAGTTGTGGCGAAGAAGAACGACGGTTCTGATATTGGAAATGCCAAACTGTGTCCAAATGAAGAGTTCTTCTTGGAGTTCGACGAGTCAAGAAGCAACTACTCGGATGTGGTGACTTATACAGTTACAGACCACGCCGGCAATGTTGTGGCTACGGTAGATGGCTTGTTTGGCGGTAAAACGCAAACAGAAAGCATTATAGCGGATAAGACTGCTACTTACACTGTTACGGCAGTGGCTAAGAAGGGCTGTTCGGCTGTGACTTCTACTGTCACTGTAAACGTAGAACGTCCGTTCAGCGTGAGCATTGCAAGCAGCAAGAAGACATCTGGCGTGTCTGACATTTGTAAGGGAGAGACTGTGACGTTGTCTGCAGTAGGTCTGCAAGCGTCTGAACTTTGGAATGGCGGAGTAGGTGATGATGTTTATGAATGGAGCACTTCTGAGAAAACCAAAGACATTCTTTGTGCTGTAAACGATTCTAAGATTTATAAAGTTAAGGTTAAGAATGCTAACGGATGCTGGTCAGAAGAGGCTACTCATAACGTTGTAGTTCATCCTAATCCAATAGTGTCAATAGAAGATCAGCCGTCTGGTTGTGCCGGCTCTGATTTTGAAGTGAAGGCAAACGCGACAATAGCAGAAGGCAGTATAGCCAATTACAAATGGTTCTCTGTTGTGGTTGAGAACGGACCTGACGGAATGCCAAATACATCGGACGACGAGAAGAAATACTCGTATAAGAATGAGGGTGAAACGTTTGAAGCAACTTTCAACCCAAGTTCAGCTATGTACGGTGTTGCGGCTTATAGCGAAACTTACGGTTGCTCGGATACTATAGATTTCAAAGTTGACGTGTTGGCTAATCCGGATATTGTTGTTGAAGTTGACAACATACCTGGCGTATTTTTCGAAGAGTGTATCGGAACACCGATGACTCTTGTGGCAAGTAATAAAAAACAGTCAAATGCCGAAACTACGTTTAGATGGAAGAAGAGGGACGGAACGTCGGTGGACGGTGCGAACGGCAATTCGTTGACAGTGACTCCGAACAGCGCTAATGAGATAGGTCTGATAGTTGAGGCGGAGGTGGACGCTTGTGTAAGCAGCAAGGAAATCTCTTATGTGGGCAAGCCAAATCCGGTAGCGGTAATTACTGCTAATGTATGTTCTGGCATGCCAGGAGTGCTGAATGCAACTGTAAACGAAGAGGGCGCGACACTTGTGTGGAATGGTGATGCGGCAGCAAAAGACAAAACTTACGAATTGCAAAATCCGCAAGCAGGTGATGTGGTTAAGTTGCAGGTTACAGGAAGCAATGGATGTATAACAGAGATTGAACATATTGTGAATCCTGTGACTGCTCCTTCGGTTACAATTATGGGGCCTTCAGGAGTTTGTTTGAACACAAACTTTAAATTGAATTCGACTGTTAAGATGGCGGACGGAGTAGCAATACGTTGGTATAAAGGAGACGAATTGGACGCAAACGGAAAGGCTGTGTACGGCTCTGCTCCGATAGACCAAGGTAAAGATGAAATTTCGCAGAGATTGACAGAAGAAAACAAGACTGTCTATTATAAAGTTGAAGTGACTATTCCGGATGGTAACGGCGCTTATTGCAGTAGCTCTGCGGAATTTACGGTAACTCCGTACCCAGTGCCGTCGTTCAGTGTGGCTGATGCAAAAACATGTGCAGGTTCGTTTGCTACATTCAATATGGTAGGAGCAAACAATACAGGTTATGCTCAGAATATCAAAGAATTCAGATGGGCTGATGAAGACCAGGCAAACAAGCTTTTCCCGGATGATACGGTAAGTAATTCTTCGTTTATGATCAAGCCGGATCCGGCTAAGACAACAAGCTATTATAAGGTCTATGGCGTGTCTCATGACGGTTGTGTGACAGATGTCAAGCGAGTGTCTGTGACAGTAAATCCGTTGCCTAAAGTTGAAATTAAAAATGCTAACGGAAATGCAAGTGATTTTGAACGTTGTAGCAATGAAGGGCCGATAGTCCTGAAGGCGGAAATTACAACAGGTCAGACTGCGGTAAGTTATGACTGGGGATTTGGTGTAGGAACATCAAGTGAATATAGCTTTAGTAATGTAAGTGACCATACAGTAAAAGTGGTGGTTGTGGATAATAACGGATGTGCAGGTTCGGCAGAACAGCTTGTGAGTGTGAATTTGGCTCCTACGATTACTGTTTTTGACGGAGCGAGCGGAGACCAAGCAAATAGCCACCGTTATTGTGCAGATCCAATGTCTCCTGTTACTTTGGAGACAGAACTTGGCGGAGGTGTGGAGCCGGAAAGTTTCACGTGGACTTTGAATGGTGTGCAACAAAACGTTTCTCAGTCTTATATGAACGTGAAACTTGCGGACAATGACGATCCTAAGTTTAACGGCAATTCGTATTATAGCGAAAGGTACGGAGTCAAGGTTACTGACGTTAACGGATGTACATCTTCAGAAGCTGTCTTTACTGTAAATGTGGATAAGCGTCCGGAAGTGGTGGCTGTTGCACCTGCGGATGTTTGTCCTGGTTCAGAAACTGTTATACAACTTACAGGTGCGCAGTATTATGTTGTTGTTGCTCCGGAAGGAGATTTTCCAGTAACTGGTAATGAATATAGAGAAGTTTTGTATTCTGACAAAATTTTCAAGTTCCAGGGAATTTCGGCTTTGGCAGGAGAACCAGGAGCTTGTTACTCTAATGTAGAAGAAGTGACGGCGAAAGTCAAGACTGCGCCGATGGTGTCTATTTCAGAGCCTGAGCGAGGCGGTAATTTGCAGGGCAGAGTAGTTGATGCTTGTGAAAATGAGTCTGTGGAACTTACTGCAACGGCTTCAGGAGGTGTTGGCAACTACACGTATTCTTGGTCTCAGAGTTCAAAAGAGGCAACTTATGTTCAGACGTTGAGCGGAGGAAGCTCAGGTTTGTATCCTTTCACTGTGGAAGTTAGGGATGACAACGGAAACGGATGTCCGACAAAGGCTACCGTTACGTTTAAAACTACGCCATCGCCAGTTGTCTATGTTTCGGCAAGCAAGGAGGCTGTTTGTGATGAATATGAACAAGTGAGTCTTAAGGCTTGTCATGATGCAGACTGTTCTGATTCTCAAAATTCAGACATCGCATATGAATGGAAGTTTGACAGGGAAGGTGTGATTGAAGGAGGCGGAACGGCTCAGACTGCTGCTTTAGGACAAATAGAAAGTGACGTGCTGGTCACTTTGACGGCAAGGATGGTCTCAACTGGTTGTGTTTCTAAAGTTGCAGAAAAGACGATAAAGAGAAATGCAACTCCTGAGTTTTCAGTTTTTGACAAAGCAGGTTCAGATATTTTTGGTCCGTCTTATGGAAAAGTGCTGGTTTGTGAAGGAGAAGCGGCTAATCTTAGTGTCAAGTCAACAAATACTAGTGGATTGAAAAATGTAGAGTGGACTATGGCAGGTAGTCTGAGGTCTGATCAGAGTACTTTTGTATCGCATAATTTTGTAAGAGGCTCGTCAGATACAACTTACACTGTTACGGTTCAAGGAGGTAACGGATGTTACGCATCTAAGGAATTCACAGTTGGAGTGAAGGCTCCGATAGAATTGACGGTTGATGGTCCGTACGATCCAAAGACAGGGCGTATGGTTGGCCTTTGCGAAGGCACCGATGTTGTCTTTAAGGCTTTTTCATCTGATGGGGCTGAGATTAGTTGGACTGCTCCTCTAAGCAAAAAGAACTCGGCCCAGTTGGATTACACTTTGATTGGAGATCAGGTGAAACTGGAAGTTACTGCAACTTTGGATGGCTGTATACAAACTTTGAGTAAGGATTATAAAATTTATGACAGTCCTGCAATAGGTTTGGAACCTAAAGATCTAACATTGAAGGATAGATCTAACAGTATTTGCGAAGGTTCATCTGTTGAACTGACTGCTGTAGTTTATTCGTTGGACTTGCAGAATGATGTGGAATGGCAGTGGCTGAACGAAGAGTATATTCCGTTCAGTGATAGGTCGGAAGTTTCTGTAACTCCGGCTAAGTCAGGCAAATATTATTTGGAGGGTATCATGGTGTATGATGGAAATACGGTGTGCAAGTCAACTAAAGAGATTAACATCACAGTTGTTGGCAAACCTAAAATTTCAGCATCATTCACGCCTTCGGATTCGGTTTGTTCTAATGAGTCTGTGACATTGAACTTGGGTGGAGCAAATGCTTATAGGTGGAATAAGGGTACTATGTATGATGACCTGAATGCAGAGGCAGTAAACGGAGGTCAGCTAAATATTGGTATGGATCACGTAGCCGGTACTGTTAATGAGTATGCGATAAAGGGTTATGGTGTGCATCAGTTTACGAGCGGCGAGGTTCTGATCTGTGAGGCGGATACGATTGTGAATTTGATGGTGTATGCAGCGCCTAACGTAAGCTTGTCTGCTCCAGAAACATCTTGTCCGGATGTGGATGTGATGATGATTGCTTCAGGTGCGGAAACGTATTTGTGGAGCGGTGCAGATGTCAACGGCTTGACAGATAACTATGTTAAGGTTAAGCCTCAGTCAGCTGCTGTGTCCTTCGATTATACAGTGCATGGCACTAAGGTTGTTGATAGAACCACAGAAAAGACATGTACGGCATCTGCGAGCGCTACTGTGAAGATTTTGCCTAAGTCAAGAATTAATATGCTTGGCGAAAACAAGGTTTGTGCTGGAGACAATGCAAAGATTAAGGCTGAGGGTGTGAGCTTGAACGGCAAGCAGCCTTATGTGGATTTCATCTGGAGCACAGGAGAAAAGGGCGACTCTATCAGTAGTCTGATTATGGGTGACACTAAGATTTTCGTGACAGGTCGAGACACAAACAACTGTTTTGTTAAGGACTCTGTTATGATTACGGCTCAGGACCCTGACGGCTTTGACATTAAACTGGCTGATGATGTCAACACTAAGGTTTGTGAAGGTTCGGCAGTAACGCTTAAGGTTGAGGGAGCTACAGATTACAAGTGGGAAGATGACCCGACAAACACATCTTCGCAGATGCAGGTGTCGCCGGTGTCTAACACTTCATATACTGTAGAAGGTACTTATGGCGTATGTACTAAGAAACTTACTATTCCGGTATATATTGTCAGCGCTCCTGCTATTAGTGTTGTTGGTAACACAATGGTGTGTCGTGGCTCAACAATGAATCTGCAGGCTACATCTCAGACCGAAGGTTTGGTTTACGAGTGGGTAGGAGCAGCAGCTTCTGGTCCGGACCTCTCTGTAGTTCCTATGGTAGATGGAGCTCAGTATACAGTCAAGGCGACAGACCCGACAAAGGAACATTGTGATGCAAGCAAAACTGTAACTGTTACTTTGAGGGAAGAGCCAAATGTTGCTATTGGCGGAGATTTTACAGTCTGTGAAAACACTTATGCAAATTTGACCGCAACAGGAGCTGTCTCTTATGTGTGGGGTTACGAGGATGCCGCTGGAAATCCTGTGAACAACGTGGCTGGAGGAAGCAATTATCAGCCTGCGATTGGTAACTCGAATCTCAAAGTGTTTGTTATAGGTGTTGATGAGTACACTTGCTCTAAAAAAACGGACGTAGTGGTAACAAGTGTTCCTACTCCTAAGTTTAAGCTTACAACAGAAACAGGAACTAATGTATTTTGTGAGGGCAGTGATGTCGTGTTGATGCACGATGCGGTGAATAGTGATGCTATCAGTTCTATTGTTTGGAATGGAAAAGATACAGCGATGAAGTACACCGAAGGAGACATGAAATATTCAAGAAGGTTCTCCGCAACAGGGTATTCGGATCAAGGATGCCAGGCTCATGCAACTATTGACATTGACGTGCTTCCGAAGCCAAACTTGTCTATAGGAGGTAATTTGACTCCTTGTCAGGATACAAAAGAGTTGTTTACGGCGTACGGAGCAGACCGTTATATGTGGAAAGGTGCGTTGGCACAGCAGGACGCAGACAATAAGGCTGAAGTTGCTATTGGAGCGAATGCGAGTTCGATAAGAATAGAATTGACTGGATACAAGAAGATGGATGATGTGGAGTGTAGAGCAGATTCTGTATTTGTAATCCCTGTGAAAAAGACTCCGAGTGTCCAGATAGACGGAGGTGACAAAGCTTGTATGGACGGAGTTCTGACTTTGAAGGCTGTGACTGAAGATGAAGATATTACATCTTTGATTTGGACTGATAATTCTAGTTATCCGTTCAACAGGTCTGGCAACGAAGTGCAGGTTTCTGTTACGCAAGATGTGACTTACAAATTGTCTGCGACAAACATCTATGGATGTAAGAAAGATGTAGAGCATTTTGTGAAATTGCTGAATTCGCCAAGTCTTGACGTGAATATGAATGTGGATTTTGGAAATCCTAAGAGTGGGCAGCTTGAGTTCAATGAAAATGGCATTGCTTATTTGGATGTTTGTAACGGAGGTGATCTGAATTTGGTGGTTAGCGGAAGCAACACTTACAAATGGGATCATAGAGATGCTGTAGATACTACTGTTTCTGCTCTGGATTCGGTCATAACAACAGCGGCTACGTTCGTCGTTAAAGGTTATATGCCAGGCTGTGAAACTTCGCGCACTATCGTTGTTAGCCATAAGGCAAATCCATCCATCGATTTGGTTGGCAACAGGACTGTCTGTGAAGGTTCGCCAGTTGTGCTTGAACCTCATTGTAACGATAGTAATGTGGAATTCTATTGGAGAGGACGCAAAATTGAGAAGGATCAGGAAACAGGCAAGAATCTTATTGTGGAAGTTTTGTCGTCGCCAAATAACAAGTTTGACTTGGTCGGTATCGATACTGTGAACAATTGCCAGACTGTTAAAACATACACTGATATCACTTACACTGCAAAACCAAAATTTGCGGTAGACGGAGATAAGGTTGTGTGTGTTGACGATGAAATTGACATCAGGGCTTATGCCGTTAATTCAGCGGACGATGAAGGTAATTACACCTATAATTGGGGCTATAAGGCAAATCCGAAAATTGCAATCGATTATGATACAGAACTGAATGTTTTGGCTCAGACAGCGGGTGTTGATGATTTCTTCGCGTCGGTGAAAGATACTGTCGGTTGTGTGGATACTATATTCTTCTCAGTGACGAAGAATCCTTTGCCAGTGTTGACGTTTGATCCGCAGGGAAGTGATAACGATCCTGCAACACCGGAAATCGTTGACATCTGTATGAAGAATGATTTGTATGTTCGTATAAGCGGAGCTTCTACAATTAAAGATGAAGCAGGAAATGTCATAAGCGGAGGCTGGATTAAAGATAAGCCGGACAGTGACACTATTTATAAAGTGTCTGGGGCTTCTTCTGAAGGTTGTGTTAGCACACTAGAAATTCCAGTAAAGACAATTCCTTCACCTGTGATTTATTTGACAAATCATCCAGATGGAGAACTGGCTTACTGCGAAGGTTCGCCTGTGAAACTTGTTGTTGGCGGTAACGCAGTCTCTTACACTATGCCTGACGGAACTAAGGGTACTAATGGTGCGACTTATGTAGATGAAGAGGCTGATGGACTTATGACATACTTCATTACTGGTGAAGGTGACAATGGTTGTTCTGTTCAGGAAGAGTTCACGTTCAAGATGAACACACTGCCTGAAGTTGCTATCGACATCGAAAAAGATCAGGACAGAATCTGTTACAGAGAGGTTGCAGAATTGCACGTTACTGGTGCTGAATCTTACAAGTGGAGCACAGGCTCGCGTAAGGACACTATCAGAGCTACTATCACGAAAGACTCTGTGTTCACTGTAGTTGGTAAGGATGCTAACGGTTGTGAAAGCGAAGTTTCGTTCAAGGTTACAATGGTAGAGCTTCCGGTACTTGCTTATAACGGCGATACTGAGTTCTGCGACGGTAACACTGCAACGTTGAGAGGTTCAGGTACTGGTGTTGGTGGCGGTGACTACTATGCGTGGTCTGTCGGCAAGGATACTATCGCTATGGGTAATCTTGCAACTACTAAACTGAACGGTAACACTACTTACACGTTGTGGGGTAAATCTAAAGAGGGTTGTGTTTCTTCGTTGGATGTTGACATCACTGCGAAAGAGGCTCCAATCTTGTTCTGGGAAGGTGAATATGAGCTGAACGAAACAGCAGACTCTATCTTGCTTTGTCAGAAGCAGACTTTGGATATCACAATGAAGGGTGCTGACACTTATCAGTGGACAGGCGGAAGCACTACTGACAGATTGACTGTGGTGCCTACTAGAAGCACTCATTATACTGTAACTGGTACTGGCGCTAATGGTTGTAAGACAACTCAGGCTATCAATGTCAAAGTGTTGCCTACTCCTACAATCAAGATTGACGCTCCTACATTCGCTTGTGTGGGAGAAGATTTCCAGATGAAGGTTACTGATGACACTAAAGATAATTTTGAAAGCTTCGCTTGGTCTAATCACTCTACAGAAGCAACTTCTGGCGATTTGACTATGACTGAAGAAGATTACACTTTGAAGGTAACTGGTTACACAAGCTTGAACTGTCCTGCTGAGGCTTCGTTCACTGTTAAGCCTAAGGCTCTTCCTAAGTTGTACGTTCGCGGAACTAAGGAAATCTGTAAGGGCGGCGTGTTCTCTTTGCATGGACAGGGAGCTAACACTTACGCTTGGTTCATGGATGAAAACGGTTATTATGGTAATGACACTGCTAAGGTGGGCGACCAGATTTCGTTCGAGGCTGCTACTGACGAGGTGCTTGTGATGTCCGGTACTCTTAACGGATGTACTGACACTATCCACGTGCCGTTGTCTGTTCAGACTCCTCCAATCCTTCATACAGAAGGCTTGAAGCCAATATGTCAGGGCGAAGTGCTTGAACTTACTGCTAAGGCTACTAATGTGAACGAAGAAGATAAGGTTGAGTTCACTTGGAGCACAGGTACAGTGACTGGGGAAAATGGCGAAATGATGAGCATGACTCCGCTGTCAAGCCAGAATATCTATTTGTCTGGTTCGGTTGTGCTTCTTGACGATAACGGAGATCAGATCTTCTGTAAGAATACTTTGGAAATTCCGGTGACAGTTAATCCGAAGCCGACAATCAAGGTTGAAGGTGAAAGAAACATCTGTTTCGGTTCTGAAGCTGAACTTACTGCTGTTGGTGCTGCGGCTTACGAATGGGTGGAACTGAGCTCTTCTGAAACTACAGTAAGACCTATAATCACGTCAGACACTTCGTTTACTGTCAAAGGTAAGGTTGTGGAAACTGGTTGTGATGCAGAAGCTGTGGTTAAGGTTAAGGTTAAGCCGCTTCCTGTGCTTGGTGTTGCAGAGGGTAGCAAACTTATTCTTTGCGATGGTGAAGAGGCTGACATCACCGTGTTTGGTGCTGCTACATACGGTTGGAAACAGCCTGACGGAAGTTTGGTTGCGGGTAACCGTTACAGACATACTCCTGAACAGGATACTATTTACCGTGTAATCGGTACTTCTAACAATAATTGTGTGGACTCTTTTGACATTGAGGTTTCTGTTAATATGCTTCCTTCTTTGTCGTACAGCGGAGATAGCGAAATTTGTTCTGGCGATTCTTTGATATTGTTCGGACATAGCGCTCCTGAAGGTTGCACATTCTCATGGAGCAACGGCGACAAGGGTGATAAGATGGAGGCTAAACCTCTTGTGTCTGCAACTTACACGTTGACAGGTAAAGACGGAAACGGTTGTGTGACTTCTATGGAGATTCCGGTTGTTGTTAATCAGAGAACTCCTTTGAATCTTGCTGGTACGTCTAATGTATGCGCTGGTTCTCAGGCTGAAGTTTATGTTGTGGATGCTGAAGGCTTCACTGCATTCAACTGGAGCAACGGAAACGTGGGCGAAAACATTAAGCCTCATGTGAGCGAAAAGACTACGTTCACTGCAGAGGGTATCGATGTTAACGGTTGCGTGACTAAGGCTGAGTTTACAGTTAATGTGACTGAAATACCAGAGTTGAGCTTCCATGGCGATACTGTTGTGTGTCTTGGCGATGAAGTAAGCCTTCTTGCTGATGGCGCAAGCAAGTACAATTGGAGAGATGTTGACGGAAATCTTCTTTCTGACAAGGCTCGTTACACATTCAAGCCGGATGTTGAAACTAAGTTGATACTTGAAGGCTATATGTCTAACTGTAAAGCTGAAAGAGAAATTCCGATAATGGTTAATGCAGTTCCTAACTTGGAAGTTGATATGCCGGAATTCATTTGTCGCGGTTCTGTTGGCGAACTTCGCGCAACGGCTGGTGCTGGCGTAACGTTTGAATGGAGCACGGGCGAAACAGAAAAGGTGATAGAAGTCGCTCCTAATAAGTCAACTTATTACACTGTTACCGCTACTAATGAACATGGTTGCGACTCTACAGTCAAGAGAACAGTTCTTGTTGTAGAACCTCCAAAGGTAGAAATGGAAACAAATAAAGATAACAATATGGTTTGTCCTGGTCAGCCAGACACCGTTCATTTCAGCGCTACAGGTGCAGTTTCTTACGAATGGAGCAGTGTTCCTGCTGTTGCGGATATCGACATCTACAACTCAGACAAAACGAACTTCTGGGCTGTTCTTAACGAAGGTGAAGATGTTGTTGTTACCGTGGTCGGTACTGATGAAAAGGGTTGTCAGGCTTCGGATACAAAGACTATCGCTCAGCGTGAACTTGAACCTATGCAGTTCGTTATCAATCCTAACTGCATTGATAATGATAATCCTTCTGTTCGTTTCAGCGGAAAAGTTCCAGATCATGAAAATGCGGTTTGGACTTGGACTCCTGGCGAAGATTTGGAACCTATTACTGTAGGTAGTGCAGATAAAAACGTTGTTACTTACAAGTATGACTTGCCTCTTAAAGATTCGTTCGAGGTTAAGGTTAGAAGCGTTGACGAACATGGCTGTATCCAGGACGGTTCCGGATGGGTTTACAAATGGAGAGATTTCTGGGCTGCTGAAGCGTTCACTCCTAATGGTGACAAGAGAAATGATGAGTTCTATTTCCATGGAGGTGACTTTATCGAAGAGTTCACGTTCATAATTTATAACCGTATGGGTGAAGTGATATTTGAAGGTAAGAGTATAGATGATAAGTGGGATGGTAACTATAAAGGTGAACCTTGTCCTACGGGTGTGTATGGCTGGACTGTCAAGTATGGCAATAACTCAGCTACTTTGAGTAAAAAGGGAGAAAGAAAAGGAATGGTAACCATTGTAAGATAATACGGACATGAAAAAGATTATATTTATTTTGGCCTCTTTATTGCTGTCGGGTACAGCAATGGCCCAGGACTATACGTTCACTAATCATAATGTTGTGCCGTACAATCTGAACCCGTCGCTTGCCGGTAACGCTAACGCAATGCGTTTCGGTTTGGACTACAGGATGCAATGGCCTACTTTGAAGAACAAGTACAATACGATCAGGCTCACTTATGACCAGAATTTCTATCGCCAGATAGGGTCGGTCGGAGTCTCTTACGTACATGACAATCAAGCCGGGGTAATCAAGAACAATGAGTTCTCGGCGGTTTATAGCCACAATATTAGACTTCAAGACGGATATTATGTCCGTCTTGGGGTTCAGGGCTCGTTCATGTACAATGTTCTTGATGATGATCTGATTTTTGACGATCAGTATATGAGGGAAGGCGTGATTATGCCAACTTCGCAGGAACAGTTAGAGTCTTACAAAACGGCGTTCCTTGACTTCTCTGTCGGAGCCGCTTTTGTGGTGGAAAACTTGTTGACCGTAGGTGCTTCTATTTATCACATTGCAGAGCCTAACAATGGCTTTAATGAAGAGAGCGCGAACTACCTTGGTCGTCGTTATGTTTTCCATGCAAATTATCTGCACGACCTTGAGTCGCGCGCTGGTTTGTGGGGACGCCGTAGCTTGTCTAGCAGTTATGTGTTCGGGTCGTTGTCTTATCAGCAGCAGGATTTCGTTGCTAATAATGTGAAGTATGCCTACAAACAGCTTTATGCTGGTGTTGGCGCAATGATGGCTCCTGTGCTGTTCGGTATCTCTTACAAGCACGACTTTAATGATGTGTACTCAAGGCTTAATACGGTTTCGTTCATGGTGGGCGCAACTTACAAAGGTTTTCAGGCCTATTACATTTACGACTTGTACACGTCTAAAAAGGGTAATGGCTCATGGTCTCATGAATTGTCGTTCATCTATGTGCTCCCTGACAGACATTACAAATACTCTTGCCCTATCATTTACTGGTAATGTGGCTTAGAGGCTTATGAACAAAGGCAGATACTCTCGGGTGTCTGCCTTTTGTCTTTTCTCTTTTTTGTATTATTTTTGCTGCGTTATTTCACTTTTTTTAAGATGCGCTATTTTATATATTTTTCTTATAACGGAACAAATTACCATGGCTGGCAGATTCAGCCGAACGCAGTTTCTGTGCAGGAGACAATGGAGAATGCAATGTCTCTGGTGCTTAGAGAGCCAGTGCAGCTTACTGGTGCCGGACGAACGGACACGGGGGTGCATGCAAAGTCTATGGTGGCTCATTTTGACGTGTCTAAGCCGATTTGCGGCGTCGCGAGTGTGGTGTCTAGGCTGAACAGCCTTTTGCCTTACGATATTGCCGTGAGCGACCTGAGGGAGGTTGCGGCTGACGCTCACTCACGGTTTGACGCAAAGAGCCGAACTTATAAGTATTACGTAACAACGTGCAAGAATCCATTTTCTAAGGAATGCGCGGCGTATATCTCTTATCCTCTTGATTTTGAACTGATGAACGAGGCGGCGAAAATCCTCTTGGAGTTTACTGATTTTACAAGTTTCAGCAAACTGCATACTGATGTGAAGACCAACGATTGTGACGTGATGCAGGCGGAGTGGAGCAGAGAGGGAGATTATTGGGTTTTCACGATAAAGGCGAACCGTTTTTTGCGAAATATGGTGCGGGCGATTGTGGGGACGCTCATCGAGGTCGGCAGAGGCAAGGTTTCCGTCGAGCGTTTCCGTGAGATTATAGAGTGCAAAGACCGTTGCAAAGCTGGCACATCAGCGCCGGCACAGGGTCTGTTCCTTGTTGATGTAGAGTATTGAACTGTTAAGGTTTGGGTATAAAGAAAGAGAGATGCGTAGTGCACCTCTCTTTTTTAGTTATGAGTATTGGCTATTATTTAGCCTGTTCCAACATCAAAGTCTTAGTAGGCTGGTCGCATACTTCAGATGGGCCGAAGTACTGGATTGGGCCAGGGTAAACGTAGCTTGTGTTGATAGCCCAGTCTGCGCGGTTGTCTGCCAACTTCTTGAAAGGAGCGCCGTTAAGCTCTACCAACGCTTTGCGGATAACTGGCTTCATTTCGCCGTGACGACGTTCCATGTTCATCATCATAGTTACAGGAACACCGCCTGCGATCCACTGTTCTGCAGGAGCTGTAGTGTTGCGGATCAAAGACATGTAACCAGTCTTGCCGCTTGCGATAAGCTGCGCAGCGTTGAAGCCCAATGAGTAGCAGTAGTCTGCGTCGAAGTTTGAAGGAGCAGCGCAACGTCCTTCGTAACCGAAGAAGTGTCCAAGTCCAGAGAATTTGCCAGAGAACTTGCCTTCTGCCTTCATTTCAGCCAACTTCTTGCCAACCATTTCGATAAGCAACTTTTCAGTCTCAATCAAAGAGACCTGAACGTTTCCGTGAGGGTCACGGTCCAAAGTCAACTGCTTAGCGATTCCTTCAGGAAGGCTGTTGTAAACAGACGCGCTTGCAGGAGTAAGCTTAGCCAAAGCAGCCTTAACGTCAGATTCGTGAGCAAGCAAGTCGTTCAATTCTGCGATAAGAACCTTCATTTCAGGGATGAACTCGATCAAGCCTTCAGGGATAAGAACAACACCGAAGTTGTTGCCCTTTGCAGCGCGAGCAGCCACAGTTTCTGCGATGTCGCCAACAATCTGACCCAAAGTCATCTTCTTAGCTTCTACCTCTTCAGAAACGATACAGATGTTTGGCTGAGTCTGCAAACCGCATTCCAAAGCGATGTGAGAAGCCGAACGTCCCATAAGCTTGATGAAGTGCCAGTATTTCTTTGCAGAGTTAGCGTCGCGCATGATGTTTCCGATAACTTCAGAATATACCTTGCAAGCAGTGTCGAAACCGAAAGAAGTTTCGATCATGTCGTTCTTCAAGTCGCCGTCGATAGTCTTAGGACAGCCGATAACCTGAATGCCAGTGTTCTTCTGCAAGTAGTATTCAGCAAGAACGCAAGCGTTTGTGTTAGAGTCGTCACCGCCGATGATAACCAAAGCCTTGATTCCAAGCTTGTTGCAGATTTCGATACCGCTGTCGAACTGAGAAGTTTCTTCCAACTTAGTACGGCCAGAACCGATGATGTCGAAACCGCCAGTGTTGCGGTACTCGTCGATGATGTCTGCTGTCAACTCGATATATTTGTGGTCAACCAAACCGCTTGGACCGCCAAGGAAACCGTAAAGTTTGCAGTCTTTGTTCAAAGACTTCAAGCCGTCGAATATACCAGAGATTACGTTGTGTCCGCCCGGAGCCTGACCGCCAGAAAGGATAACGCCGACATTCATAGCTGGAAGAGAAACCTTTTCTGCAGCAGCTTCGAATGTCACAACTGGCATTCCGTAAGTGTTAGGGAACAATTTCTTGATTTCGTCCTGGTCTGCTACAGACTGTGTAGCTTGTCCTTCTTTAAGAGCGATACCGCCTTTAAGAGCCTTTGGCAATTTAGGCTGGTAAGAAGCTCTTGCGATTTGCAATGCACTTTTTGCCATTGTACTAATATTTTAAATTGTTAATGATAAATTTCGTCAAAAAACATCTGCAAATTTGCCTTTTTTTTTCTTAATATACAATTTTTAGAGGGGAAGATTTAAAATTTCTTTGTTTGGAGCTTGATTTTTGTGGCGAGTGTTCTTCAAGCAAATTAAGAAAAGTGCAACGAAAGGTCTGTTTATGTCCTGGTTTGTTGCACTTTGCTTCTTGTGTCTTGTTACATTAAGATTCTCTATTTTTTGAACAAGGCGTATGCCTTTTCCAGTAGTTCCTTGCTTTTGTCAGGGTCCACCGTGCCGAAAGCTTTGCTCATAAGATGCCCTTTGTACGCCATGTATATGATGTTGGCGATCTGTTCTGCAGGGTATTTGTTTGTTGTCTCTTCTGATTGTTGTGATTTCAGCACGATTATCTTCCAAACCTCCAGCATCTCCTTGTCGAAGTTCTTGATGGCTTCGTGGCAAGAGCTGTCCAGTCTGCCGCTTTCCAAAAGGAAGGACATAGCTTGGGAGAAGTTTATCTCCTCCTTCTCTATAACGTCTTTCATCGTGTTCAGGAAGTATGTCTTTTTGTTTGAAAAGACTTCTATGAACTCGGTCAGAGAACAGTGCATGTTCTCCTCGAAAAGTATGTTTGGCGACGGTATTGATGTTACGTACTGCTCCAGCACAGCTTTGTACAGGTCCTCTTTGTTCTTGAAATGGAAGAACAGGCCGGCTTTTTTTATGCCTACCGCCTCGCTTATGTCGTTAAGCGAAGTTCCGTGATAACCGTTGTGGACAAACAGCCCGGCGGCTTTTCTTATTATTTCACTTTTTGTAGTTTTCATTTGTGCGCAATATTAGGTTTCAGAAAATCAAGTTTTCAGACGCCGTGTTCTCTTGTGTGCTATGCAAAGACAAACTGCAGAGAGAACTTGAAGACAACTTCCATAAAAATGCTCTTCAGAATCATTTCGGCCTGATTTATGGAGTTTGTCTTGAATTAGATTCTTTTCGATATCAGAAAACAAAACTTAAAATCATAGGCAAAATCCATTAGTTTACGTGTCAAAGTCCTTGCATTAGCCTGACTTTTGAAAGATGTAAATTTATAAACGATGCCTATATTGTTGACAAATATATGATTTAAAAGGCAAAAAGACAAGCGGTTGGAACTTTTTTTGCGTTTTTTGCGCGGTTCTTCTTTGAACCTTGCTTCTCGTCTGGTTGTCCCGACGGTTTGTTTCTTTGTTGGGAATCTTGTGTGCGAAATAGTTTTTTTCTCGTTATCTTCCGATGTTTGTGTTCTTTGGTTGAATTTTGTGGTCATAACGGAAGTTTTTTTGTGAATACTTTATTATTTGGACAAACACAACTATTTTTGCAGTGTTTTTTACAAGAGGTTTGCATGGTGCTTTGGCATCGTGCGGCTTTGAAATATAAATTAAATGAAAAAAGTATTTTTTACGATTGCCGCGATGGCGGCTTCAGCAGTGAGTTATGCGGGAGGCATAGCCACTAACACGAATCAACATGCTGCGTATCAGCGCAATTTTGCGCGCGAGGCTTCGACAGAAATGGATGCGGCTTACAGTAATCCGGCTGGTTTGGGATTTATGGAGGATGGCTTCTACATCTCGTTTTCTGCTCAGTCCGCATTTCAAGAAAGAAACATAGAAAGTAGTTATCTGGGCTTCGGCAATGAGCCTAAGAAGTTTGAAGGCAAGGCGGTTGCTCCGTTTGTGCCAAGTTTGCAGGCTGTTTATAAAAAGAAGGACTGGGCTCTATCTTTGAATGTTGCAGTCTCTGGCGGTGGCGGAAAGGCTACTTATGATAATGGTCTTCCTTCTTTTGAGTCTCAGGTGTCCAACATTCCGCTGAAACTTACTGCGGCTGCGGCTCAAAGCCCGGCTATGTCTATGCTTGCGGCAGACAAATATTCTGTGGAGTGCAGCATGGAGGGGTCTCAGTATATTGTCGGAACAACTTTAGGTTTTTCGTACAAGTTTGCGGATTTCTTCTCGGCTTCGGCCGGCGCTCGTGTGAGCTATGCGCTTAACAGATATGAGGGGTATATACGTGATATAAAGATTAATCCGCAGGCTGCTGGCGGACAGATGGTCGCTGCTCCTGATTTCTTTAATCAGATGGCGGAAACTCTTAACGTACAGGCGGCGCAGGCTGAGGCTGCGGCTAAACAGTATAAAGATGCTGGCGACGAGACTAAGTCGGCTACATACGCTGCGGCGGCCGCTCAGGCAAGAGGTGCTGCGACAGAGATGGAAAATAGCGCAAAGGCTGCTGGTGATAAAGAGGTTGAGTGCAAGCAGACCGGGGTGGGCGTCGCTCCTATCTTTGGTGTTGACTTTAAGTTCTGGAGACTTAATATTGGTTCTCGTTACGAGTTCGCTACTAAGATCGAACTGGAAAACGAAACTGAGGTTGACGGTACCGGAATGTTCCCTGACGGAAAGAAGTCTCGCTCTGACGTGCCTGCTCTTTGGGCTTTGGGCGTGAACTATAATTTTGTGGATAATTGGACTTTGTGTCTTGGTTATCGTTATTATTTTGACAAAGATGCTGAGTTGTCTAATGGCGCTCAGAACAGAATAGACCATGGCACTAAGGAGTATGCGGCTGCTGTTGAGTGGAATATATGCAAGTCGTTCCTTGTGAGCGCGAGTTATTTGAGAACTCAGTACAGCTTGTCTGACGGTTATCTGACTGACTTGAACTTCAATCAGAGCAACAATAATTTCGGCCTTGGTTTGAGATATACTCTTAATGACCATCTGAATTTTGACCTCGCAGGTTTCTTTACTGATTATGAAGACAGAACTAAGAAGGTTGACGATTATGCAGGATTGGGAATAGACGGCAGCGACACTTATAGCCGTTCTAATTTTGCGTTTGCTCTTGGTGTTAATTATAAGTTCTGATTTTTGCAGACGGAAAAAGCAAGGCGCTCTGTGTGGAGCGCCTTTTTTATCGGTTTTGTGAGCCTGAGCTGTGAATTAGACAGCTGGGTCTTGTGGGGTTGCCTGCAGCACGAAATCTTCGATGTTGTCTGGCGTTATGATCTGAAACGTTGCGTCCGGGTATGATTCGGAAAACGATTTTGGCATATTGACTTTTTTGTTTGTGTTGTATTTGAATTCGTAAGCGTAAAGTTTGCCGTCGCTCTCTTCAATATAGTCAATCTCTTGCTGGTATTTTGTCCTCCAGAAGTATTTGTTCGCCCATACGTTCTGGTATGTGTTGCGTTTTATCCTTTCGCTGATGATGAAGTTCTCCCATAAGCAGCCCATGTCGGCGCGCATTTCCGGCTGCGCGAAGTTGGCGATGAGGGCATTGCGTATTCCGTTGTCGTAAAAATATATTTTACGGGTGCTCTTCAGCTCGTTTATGAGATTTCTGCTGAAGCAGTTCAGGCGGAATATTATGTACGATTTTTCTAAAATCGTTATGTAAGACTCTACTGTTTTTGAGTCTATGCCCACAAGCTGCGCAAGTTCGTTGTATGATACTTGAGAGCCTATCTGATAAGCCAGGGCTTGAAGCAGTTTTGTTATCTTTTCGGACTTTTTTATTATCCCGAATCTTAGGATGTCTTTGTATAGATAGCTGTCAGCCAGTTCCTTAAGCGTTACCTTTTCGTCGCCATTTGCAGTGACAACGGCGGGGTAGTATCCGTATATCAGCCTGTGCGGCAGCAGCCTTTTTTCTGTGAGCAGCCCGTGGTGCCCGACCATTTCCGCAAAAGACAAAGGGTATAGCTGAAATTCTCTTTTGCGGCCTGTTAACGGTTCGTTTATTTCGTTGCTCAGGTCGAAAGAGGAACTTCCGGTTGCTATTAACTGCACGTCTTTTATTTGGTCTGTTATGAGCTTTAGTTTTACGCCGATGTCTGTTATGCGTTGCGCTTCGTCTATAATGATGACTTTTTTGTTTCCTATCAGGCTTCTTAGCCTGTCGGCTGATGGTTTGTCGAACATCGCGCGCACGTCAAAGTCGTCGCCGTTAAGCCAAAGTGTGGCTTCGTCGTTTTTGAACAGTTTTTCTAATAGTGTGGTCTTGCCTATTTGGCGGCAACCCATTAGTATTATTGCTTTTGATTGGAAAAGCTGTTTTTTTATGTTGTCTGCTAGTATTCGGTTTATCATAAGTTTGTTTTTTTATTTTGTGTGACAAAGGTATGTTTTTTTGTGTTGCATTCCAAATATTTTGCCGTTTTTAAGGAGTGTATTCCTTAAAAGTGGCTAATTTTGCGGAGTTAAATCCTCAAAAGTGGCATATTTTAAGGATTGTATTCCTTAAAAGTAGCTGATTTTACGGAGTTGAATCCTTAAAAGTGACATATTTTAAGGATTGTATTCCTCAAAAGTGGCTGATTTTACGGAGTTGAATCCTTAAAAGTAGCGTATTTTAAGGATTGTATTCCTCAAAAGTGGCTGATTTTACGGAGTTAAATCCTCAAAAGTGGCATATTTTAAGGATTGTATTCCTTAAAAGTGGAGGTTTTGCGATATTCTGTTTGTGATGTTGAATAAAAGTATGGCGAATGAATAAGAGCCCATTCGCCTTTTTTCTGTACTTTTCAGAACATGAAATTTGCAAACGCAAATTTTTATTCAGGCATCTTGTATTTGTTGCCCGTTTCGTTTATGATTTGGCGGTAAAACCATTCTGAATATCCTGGCCTTTGGATGTTTTCAGGAACGCCCCAGCCGTTGTCTATAAATTTGCCTTTGCGTTCTTGTTTAATGTTTCCGTCGGTATATTTTACCATAAGGAACTCGCCCAAAGCTTTCCATTGCTCGATTACGATAAGAGACTGGTTTGTGGAGTATTCCGTAAGAAACCGGCTTGCGTATTCAGGAGATTTTGTGTATAGAGATTTTGCCGCAACTTCGATTACTTCGTAGTTGTCTTCGAATTTCTTCTCTAGCTCTTGCTGTACCTTTTTAATATCTTCGCTCATGTAGTTATACTTGGCGTATGCCATATTTGAGACCCAGTTGAAAACCCAGTATGCTGAGGTCCAAGAGAATTTCAGCAGGCTGCCGTTGCCGGCTCTGAAGCATTCCGGTATTTCTGTTGTGCCGCAGTATATTGGCACATAAACGGTGAATGTCGCGTCGTCCACGCCGAACCATAACACGCCGCCAACCATGTTAGGCAGCCAGTTGCGCATCTGGGCCACGAATGAGAATGCGTTTTGCGGGCCTGCGATGGGGTTCTCGTTGAAATAGGTCGCTCCGTCGATAGTCCATTCGCGCGGAGCGTAACGGAATGCCGCGTCAAACGGCTCTGCTCCGGGGTCTTTTGTCATGGACAACGGAGTGTCTTCGAAATGGTCGCGCATCAAGTTTTTTAGCTCCTGCATGGAAATCTTTTTTTCCGGCTTCACGTAAAGCGGCAGGCGCTCGTCGGACTTGCCTAGTATGTAGTCTGCGTATTTGTCCATGTCGGGGGCAAGTTTGCGGAACACGCTCCACACGCGAGAGTCGCAGAACCTGCGCGCGGTGAAAGACATCGGGTCGTATGCGTCTGAGAAACTGAAGTCTCTGTTTTTCCCTTAGTAGTATCCCATCTCTTTTGCAAAAGAGATTACATCTTTAGAATACATGCAGTTGGCCCTGTCGTTTAGAGGGAAGGTTGTTATTCTGGAGTGATTGGCGTGAGCGCTGATACAGTCGTCCGGTATTTTCACCGCCACCCAGACGGCTCCTTTTATGTCCGGACCTTTGCCTATCATCTCCATTATCCATATCTCGTTAGGGTCTGCAATTGTGAATGTTTCGCCCGAACTGCAGTAGCCGTACTCTTCTACAAGCTCTGTCATGGTCTGCAGTGCCTCCTTCGCCGTTTTTGAACGCTGCAGTGTTATGGTGATGAGGTTGCCGTAGTCGAGTATCCCGGTTGAGTCTATCAGCTCTTTTCTTCCGCCGAATGTAGATTCTGTTATGCACACTTGGTGCTCGTTCATGTTGCCTAATACGGCGTAGGTGAACGGCACTTGCTTTATCTTGCCTTGGTATTTGCGAGTGTCCCAGCCGTATATGTCGAGCATGGTGTATTTTGAATACTCTGACGCAGGGTAGTGGCTCAGCTCTCCGTACAAGTAGTACGAGTCTGCCGAGTAGGTGCAGAACGTGGAGCCGTCAACCGAGCTGCTTTTGCCTACAAGTATGTTAGTCCCTGCAAATGTGTTGGCGATTGTTATTGCCGACAGAGTAATGTATAGAGCAAATTTTTTTAAGTCCATTTTTTTGTTTTTTCGAAAGTGTTTGATATCGCTTATCTTTATTTTTAGAAACAAATATTAGTAAAAAATGTTTCGAGAGAACACAGTCTCGTTGCCGCATTTGTCCTTCACCACGAATTTGAATTCGTGCTGTTTGTTGCGTTCGATATTCAGTTCTCGCAGGTTGCAGAATACGGTTTGAGTTTTTGCGTCGTATTCAAAGAGCACCCATCGTCCGTCTATGTAGCCGTTGTAGCTTGCTATTCCGGACAGTCCGTCATATATCTTCAGCACAATGCGAGGGTTCGCGGTTAGCTTTTTTGTGTGCAGCGCCCCTATGTGCGGCTTTGTGTTGTCTGTGACTATCGCGTAGGATCCGAGCAACCTTGTCTTCCCGACCATAAATCCGTCAACGTAATTTGCTGCAATGGTTCGCCCGACAGTGCCGTTAGGGTTTATTGTTGCCACGACATATTTGTTCTTGTCTTTAAGCGTGTCGTTCTTTATCTTGATAGAGATGTCGCACATTGTGTGCAGCGGCGTCTCTTTGCTTCCGATAGTGTGGATGTCTGAAAAATAACGAGCCGAAGGCGCATGCCTTTTTGTATAGTTAGGCTCGAAGTCTGTGTAAAGCGCGTTGTTTGGGAAGTACATGAGGAAATCCTCCTTTTCGAAGAAACCGCCCTTTTTGCAGTCGATCAAGTCTGGCGACGGTGCAGAAGCCGGAGGCAAGTCGCGCTTTTCTCCGAACAGACTGAAGCAGACTTCGTCCTTCAGGCCAAAGTCGTCGAACACTTCACATTTCACTTTGTATTCTCGCTCCTCGTTGAAGTTGAACGTCCCGTTTCCGACAATGGAGTCGTATATGGTTAGCGGGTTGTTTTTCTCTTTATTGAACTTCATGAAGAACTCGCCGGTGGTCTGTTGCTGGGCGAAGTCAATGAAGCTGTTCAGAGCGCGGGTGTCGCTAATCTTTATGTCTTTGATGTGTACTTGCGACACAAGAGCGGAGTCTATGTAAAGTTTCATGATACGAGGCGAGTATGTGAATCCCGTTCCGGTCATGTAGTCGTTCGACTTTATTGCGATTCCGATTTCGCCCCACACAGAAATGTGTCCGTTGTTCAGCGTCTTTTTGTTATTTCTGCGAGTTGTGGAGAACTTTCTCGCCTTGCTTCCTAACACAGTGCCCTTCCCGTCAATTCCGCTCAGTTTCACGCCCCATATCACAGGCCTGCGGCGGTCTTCGAACTTGAAAATATGGTTGTACATGAAAGGGTTTATCTGAGTGTTTTTTTCCGTGTCTCTGAGTTCGAAGTGCAGGTGCGGGCCTCCGGAGGAGCCGGTATTTCCAGACCATGCGAACTGCTGCCCCTTCTTCAGCGGAATTTCGCCGGGAGCGAAGTCCACTTCCACCTCGTATTTTTGCTGTTCGTACTGGTGTTTTCTCACAATGGCCTCTATGGAGTCCACAAAGCAGTTCAGGTGCGCGTATAGGGTAGAGTGCCCGTCCGGATGCACGACAATAGCCATTTCTCCGTAGCTTCTTGAACTTATGGATATGTGAGAAATGTAGCCGTCTTTGAGCGAGTATATTGGCCAGTTCACCTGTCCTCCGGTTCTGAAGTCAAGTCCTCCGTGAAAGTGGTTGCGCCGCATTTCGGCGTAACTGCCGCTAAGCGTTGTGACCGGATCGACAGGAGACGCCACCTCCGGTTCCGCGGCAAAGGCTGAGCCGACGATTGACATACATATAAGAAAGGCTAATCTGCGTATTTTTTTATTCATTATAAATTCGTTTAATGTTAACTGACGCCTAAGCGTCGGGCAAGGCTCCGTTTCAGGCGCTTGGCGGTTGCGTGGGCGTGTCCGTAGGCGCGAATCCTTGCGTTTTCAACCTCCAAAGTTAAGAAAACTGAACGAAAAAAGAGTGCGAAAGCGACATAAAAGAAAATTTTTTCCACATTTTAAGAAATATTAACATTTCTTGGGCTAATTATTAGAGTTTTATTGTAACTTTGCGTTTGCTTTTACCGGAAAGGCGGAGGGCGATAATGTCTTTCTGAAAAGTTTTAGTAAAAAAGAAAAGAATAATTTAACAAATATTAATGTCATGAGAAAAATAGGTTTATTTTTTGCGGCTTTGTCTCTTGCGGCTGCATCTATAGCTCAGGAGATTTCGTTTAAGGAAATTTCACATGATTTCGGAACTTTCCCGGAAGAAAAAGGAAAGGTGTCTTGCGTGTTCTCTTTCAAGAATACAGGTAAGGCTGATTTGGTTTTGAACAAGGTGCGTGCGTCTTGCGGCTGCACAACTCCTCAGTGGACTAAAACTCCGGTTGCTCCTGGTGATACAGGTATTGTGACTGTGACTTATAACGCGAGCGGACGTCCAGGACCGTTCACTAAGACTATCACTGTGACTTCAAATGCAGGTGACCAGCGTCTTAGCATCAAGGGTGAGGTTATCCCGAAAGCTAAAAAGGTTGAGGATGAATATCCAATCGAAATGGGCGGCTTGAGAATTAAATCTCAGAACGTTTACATGAAGAACATCGAATATCCTACTAACAAGTCTAACCGCTTGATGATGGTTAACAACGGCAAGGAAGACATCAAGGTGTCTTTCAAGAACGTGCCTTCTCATATCGAAGTTAAGGCTTCTCCAGAATCTTTGAAGCCGGGTGAAAAGGGAACTATCGACATCGTGTTCAACTCTAAGGACGCTAACGACTGGGGCGCTGTTCTTAACCAGTTCAATGTTGTTGAAAACGGAACTGTAATTGAAAAGCCTATCAAGGTTCACGCTAATGTTATCGAAAACTTTGCAAAATTGACTCCTGACGCTAAGGCTAACGCTCCTGTTCTTAAGGTGGGCAACACTGTGAACGTGGGCGAAGTTAAGGCTAAGGGCAAAAAGACTGTTAAGTTCTCTGTTTCTAACGAAGGTAAGACTGACTTGATCATCCGCAAGGCTTCTTCTAACGATGAAAACATCAAGGTGGAAGCTCCGTCTAAGGCTATCAAGCCAGGAAAGAAGGGTGATATCAAGATCACTATCGCCAACAAAGAGGCTGGAAAGTTGAACTCTCGTGTTACTATCATCAGCAATGACCCAAGCAACAGCATGAAGGTTATCTCTTTGACTGGTGATGTTAAATAAATTTAGGCTCGGCTTCTATAAACAGGTTGATGCGGCTTTCTGAATGTGAAGACTGCGGAAATGTGTAATTTATAGATGTTGGCTTTGTGTGAAGACTGCGTTAGGGCGTCTCTCTGATTGCGGTCTGAAAGTTTATGCGGGGCGGATTTTGTCTGCCCCGTTTTTTTTTTCGCGCCTGGCTTTGTGCAATTTTGAAATATTTTGTTTGCAAGGCTGTTAATTTTTTGTGTTTTTTTATTACTTTTACCAAACAAACGTTTGAAATGGCTTGTTGTATTGTCAGGTAAAAATATAAATGTGAGCGTAGCTAAGATTTTATATGTGCTGTGTGCCATGTTGGCGCTGTTGTCCTGTTCAGACGAGGAGAGGTTCACTATCGAGGGCGAACTGGGCTATACAAATGCGAAAACGGCCTATCTTGTCTTCGTGGATGAGGTGTTTGGCAATGAGGTGTTGCTGGACAGCTCGAAGGTCAATGACGGGAAATTCCGCTTCACTGGGAAGGTGGAAAGCCCTGTCGTGTGCCAAATCAGAGTTGGACGACGAAACTCCGTGAAGCTTTTTGTGGAAAACAGTGACATCAAAGTTTATAATTCAGCACATTTGCCAGACGAGGTTGTGGTGACTGGCTCCAAGGCGGACGCCGACCTGGATGTTTTGCAAAAGAAGGAGCGGGAACTGCTGTCTGAAAAAAATATGATCTGGCTCGAAATTGTAAATGCCAAAAAGGCGAAAAAGTACAAGAGGACGGAAGAACTTAAACGCAGGTACGACCGCATGAACGACTCTCTGTTTGTGTTCACGAGGGATTTCGTATATGTGAATCCGAAGTCGGTCGGCGCTTCTTATTTTATATATTATCTGATGCTTACGCAGAAGTACGATTCGAAAAAACTGGAGCCTATCGTCTCCTTGTTCGACCCTTCGATATCTGAAACTTATTATATGAAGTACATAAAGGAGGAGATGCTTCTGAACCAGAGATTGGCGCTGAATATGGATGCCTATGACTTCTGTCTGCCGCTGCAGAATGGAGCTGAGGTTTCTTTGTCCGACTTTAAGGGGAAATACGTGTATCTTGATTTTACGGCCACATGGTGCAGCGCCTGCATGTCGCAAAGAGCTGACTTGGAGCGTATTTATGACAAGTATCATGACAGCGGACTGGAAATTGTCTCGGTATATCTGGATAAGAATAGAGAGGAGTGGGCTAGGAGTGTGGAGTCGAACGCTTTGCCTTGGTTTCAGGCTTGCGATTTCAAGTATTGGGAAAGTCCGGTGACCAAGTACTACAGGGTTCAGAAAATCCCTTATGGTGTGCTTATCGACGGAGACGGCAAGCTGGTCGCTATAAATCCGTCGTTCAGAATGCTGGAGGCTAAATTGAAGAAAATAGATAAGAAAAAATGAATTTTGACGCTTCGGAAATATTGCAGGTGGGGCGGGACTTGCCTTTGCTGGCCTCTTTTTTGTTAGGGCTGCTGGTTGCCGTGAATCCTTGCACGGTGGCGACGAATGTGACCGCCATCATGTTTTTTTATGACAAAGGAGAGAAAGACGGTTCTTTTTATCAGAAAGGACTGCTTTATACGTTAGGAAGGACGTTGTCTTACACATCTCTGGGACTTGCCTTCTGGGCTTTTGCCGGAGGAACGGAGGTGTGGCAATGGATTCACGAATGCTTCGGCAAGATTGTGGGTCCGCTGTTTTTGGCGGTCGGATTTCTTATGCTGGATATTGTGCATGTGCATGGCTTGGCTGACAGATGCTTCCGGTTCGTCAGTATGTCCGGACTGAGCAAAAAGCGATGGAGCCCGTTTGTGTTTGGCGTGGTTCTGGCCTTCGCTTTCTGTCCGTATAGCGGAATTCTGTATTTCGGAATGATGGTGCCGCTCTCTTTTTCAACTGAGTTGGGCGCCGCCGTGCCTCTGGCTTTTGCGCTTGGGGCTGCCGTGCCGGTGTTGCTGCTGGTGGCGGGGGTCGCTTTCGGAATGGAACGCCTCAATCGTTTGTATGCGCGGTTCAGAAATTACGAGAAGATGCTGAAAGTGATTGTGGCTCTGCTTTTTATGATTCTGGGCGTGTTTTTTATTGTGGAATTTTATTTTGAACATGGACATTGATGAAGAATGCTTTTAAATATCTGATTGCGGTGATTGGTTTGTCGTTTTGGTGCGGACAGAACGTTTCGGCTGGAGACGATGGCTTGACTGTGGCAAGTGTTTCCGAGTATGAGTTTGATTTCGGGACGGTCTCTATAAAAGAGAAGGATTTGGAACATAGGTTTATAGTGAAGAATGAGAGTGACGAGAGCCTGGTCATAAGCAATGTGCGCACATACTGCGGATGTGTCAATGCAGGCTGGACGAAAACACCGGTCGCTCCGGGTGATACCGGCTCTGTAGTTGTGGTGTATGCAAATAACAAAAGCGGCAAATTCCGAAACAAGGCAAAACTGTTTTTTAAGACGCCGAGCAAGTCGGAATCTGTGAATGTTGTGCTGAAAGGTGTCTGTGTCAAACCTAAGAGAGGCGAGAATGTTCGTGAGAGAGGTTCCGCCACCCAACTTCAACGACCAGTTCGTGAAAGATCTGCTGAACGATGATGTCAAAGACCTCAGCCAGCTCAAGTGGATTTTTGACGGTAAGAAGTTCCCGGAAGGGTATGACTTCAAAGGGAAGATGGAGGAGGCGATAAGAAAGATGGATATGCCGAAGGTGGCGTTGAAAAAGTTTGGCACGGAATCCATGGACGAGTTGAAAAATGACATAATAAAAAATTTTGACAATATATTTCAAGTTAAGTAAAATGAAACTGATAAAAAAAGTAAAAGGGTTAATGAATTTTTATCTTTGTAGAGGAGAGGAAGTTCTAATCTATAAAGACAAAATACATATAGGCGACAAAGTTTTTGACGTGAATCCTAAAGATGATTATTATGTAGAGAATGATTGTCTGACAAAGGGCGTGTTGGGGAAAGATGAGTGTCAACTGTATAACGGCGAATCTTTCGAAGACGAGAAGGTCGTGTACGGAGGAGCCAACATTTACTTTGCGCCGGATGTTTACTATTCGAGAAAGCAAGAAGGCAATGTGTCAAAATATTCTTTTAGGGAGCATGGCAAAGAATATCTTTTCGAGGTGGAGTCTGACTTGTCTTTTAACATTGCAAAATACGCTCCAGCCCATTCAATTCTGATGTTGCCACAATCAGATGACAGAAAACTTTTCTTCTACACCAAGACCGGCGAGCGTCTGTGGGTTTACGAGGAGGAAGAAGAGAATAAGGAGATTTCAATGTCTATACCTGTGGTGGATGATATTGTGGTTATAATAAGCGGTCCAAGGAAAGTGCAAGGTTTCAGAATCCGCACCGGCGAAAAGCTTTGGGAAACGCGTGATTTTTGTCCTGAGTACTTGTTTGAGGGCGAGGATAAGGCTCTTTATGGATGTATGTCCAATTTTTGCAAAGACCTCTTTTTGTACAGGCTCGACCCTGTTACAGGCAAACTGGACTCATGGAATCTGAAGCTGGAAGAGGATTTTCATTTGAGTCCTTGGATTGTTTCCATGCACAACAACCGCCTATTCTACGGCAGCAACCGTCCGGGGTGCGAGTTAGGCGTCATAGACTGCGGCAAAAGGGAGCTTGTGGAGGCTATTCCTCTCAATTTTAAAAAAGGGTGTCAGGTAGGTGCTCCAATCGTCTCGGACGGCAAGGTGTATGTTTTCAGCCGTGGCGCCGGCGAGCTGCGCGTGTATGAGCTGTAAACAGTCCCGTCAAAACGCGCCGTTTCCCTGCGGAGCTGCACCCGAACCCTAAGGTCAAACCTTTGCTGTTGCAGGTGTCTTTCAGAATTAAGAATTCTGATTTTGTGAGTTGTGAATTGTGAATTTTGGAGAAAAGTTTGTAAATTTGGTACGCCTTTAGAGAATGGCACGGTTCGGATGTTGAATCGCCGGCTCAGTTACAGCTTTGCCGGCTTTAAGCGTAAAATGATGAAAAACAGGTTTTCTATATTATTTGTAATTCTGGCATTGTGCCAAATGGCATTTGCAGCAAAGAAGGACGACCTTTTGTCGTCTGGAATCAGTTCCCTCAACTTTAAAGAGTACACGGAGGCGGGCAATGCCTTCACGCAATACATAAACGAGAGCAAGTCAGACCCTGTAGGGTATTACTATCGTTCTCAGGCGTTGCTTGGAGCGGGAAACAAAGTGGCGGCTCTGGCGGACATAAACAGCGCTCTGAAGCTGGAAAACAAATTGTCTAAGAGAAGCGAGGTCAAACGTAATCATCTTTTCACTCAGCGCGGCGTTGTTTATCGAGCAATGGAGGAGATGAACAAGGCTCTGGCGGACTTTACAGAAGCGCTGGTGTCTGACCCTAACGATGAGAAGGCATTGGTGTCGCGCGGCGAGGTGTTTGCGCGCATAAGGCAACTGAACAAGTCTGATGCGGACTATAAAAAGGCTTTGCAGATTGACGAGACAAATTTTGACGCTCTGATGGGACTGGCAGTCAATCAGGTTGCCAAGAAACAGTATCTGAAGGCTATCGAGGCGTTTAACAAACTTGATGTAATCTATCCGCAAAACGAGGTCGTTTACAGAAATCGTTGCGAGGCTTATGCGGTGAAGGGCGATAATATGCAGGCCTTTAACGATATGATGGAGCTTATCACTTTTAACGAAGATTATTCGGCGGACCTGCCTGTGCTTGTGGATTACGCCACGAAATGCAGCAACTACGCTTTGCCTAAAATTAGCTCCAAGGTTGCGCTTATGGAGAACGAGGAACTGTGGCTTCAGGCTCGTGCCGCTTTGTATGAGGCTCTTGGCCAATACTCTAAGGCGATAGATGATTATAACCTTTTGGAAAGTAAGCTTGGCGAAAAATATGCGTTGCTGTGCATCGGCCGCGCTAATTGTTACAAGTCGATGGGCGATTATAACCGGGCGGCTGACGAGTATAAGCTTGCTCTTGAACTGGAGGAGTCTGCTCGCGCTTACTCTTTGTATGCAGACCTTCAGCTGACGCGCGGAGAGGCTAATCAGGCTTTGGTGAATCTGGACAAGGCGGTGGCTCTTGGACCTATGAACGGCAGCTTGTATCTGCTCAGAGCGAAAACTAAAGAGTCGCTCGGCGATTTTAACGGTGCGTTGAATGATTATAACGTGGGGCTTTCGGTGTGCAAGTCTAATGAGATGTTGCTGAACAGAGCTTTGCTTTGCCTGAATAAGCTGAATAAAAGGCAGCAGGCTATGAACGACTTCTCCGATATTGCGCAGAATGAGACGTTCGCAAAAAAATCAAAGAACTGCAGGGCGTTGGCTTTGTGTTTCTTGGGCAAGCAGGAGGAGGCGGAGCAGTGGCAGGAGAGTGTGCTTGGCGAGTTCCCGACTGTGCATAACTATTATGACGCGGCCTCTTTATATGCGTGCATGAACAAAGATTCTGTGGCTCTGGACAGACTGCAGACCGCTTTTGAACTGGGCTTCCGTGGATTTTTGCAGCTCGATGGCAATGTGTTTATGGATAGCTTGAGAAAAACGCACCCTTACAAGACTTTGCTGTACGAGTGGAGAGTGAAGACTGGCACGATAGCTGTTTCGGCGGCAGATACTTCGGCAAGTATGGTTTTTGCTGATACGGTTGTGGTTGACGTGAAGCTGACGGCGGATAAACGCTATGAAATGGACTGCGTTGCAAACGGCTGGAACACCACGTTTATTTGTGACACGGCTGATGTCATGCAGATTTCTTTGCTTGACGTGCAGTTCTTGTACAAGTATGGTTTCTTGGATAAGAAGGATATTGCGTCAGCTGCTTCAGCAGAACAGGTGTCGGTAGCAGATGTCAAGGCGGATTCGGAGGTCATTCTGCGTTCTTTGAAGATTGGCGAGCTGGAACTGAAGGATTTGAAGCTGAAGATTGTGGCAGCCCCGTCGTCTAAGATTGTGCTGAGCAAAAAGTGTCTGGAGGCGCTTGGCGCAATAAGCTTTGACTCTCAAAGTTTGAAAATGACGATAATGAAAAAGGCCGGAGAGTGAATCGTCGCGCAGAACGAGACAATGCAGGTGCGTTATTGCGGGCCTGCATTTTTTTTGAAAACGATAGAGGTCAGATGTTTTTCAAGCCTTTTATCTCGTCGAGCGACACAAGCTTGTTTACTATCGCATAAATGGCAAGTCCGGCAGAAGAGTGTATCTGGAGTTTGCCTGAAATGTTTCTGCGGTGCGTCATTACAGTGTGTACGGAAAGATGAAGCACCTCTGCAATCTGTTTGTTTGTCAGCCCTTTCACAATGCAGGAGACTATCTCTTTCTCGCGTTGGCTAAGCTCCTGTTTGTCCGAATCGTCCTGCTTGTTTTCTGAAATGATAGACTCCACCTTTGCCTTGATCTGCTCTGCAGAGTCATAGAGGGAGATGAACTCGTCGTAACCCTTCAGCGCGGATGCGTCGGCAAGGTTGCTTTGCAAAGCGATGAACTTTTTAGAGCCGCTTAGATTTTCCTTGATGTGCTGCAGGGAAATCATTCCAATCTGAGTCGGGTCTATGATTACAACATCAGGGTTGTGCTTTTCCAGCAAGCTTTGCAGCTGGGGCATGTCCGAAATCTCAACAATGTCAATGTCGAGATTGAGCCTTTTCAGCACAGAGACTATACCGTTGCGTATAATAACGGAAGGCTCCACTATCGCTATGTGAATTCTTCTGACCATCACTTCTCCTTTTGAATCTCTATTTGTGTTATTGTCGGAACAAAAAGCATGTCTTCCACCTTGTTGTGAGAGGCAAGGTCTTCCGAACATGAGAATATATCAAATAGAACGCAGTTCAGCTTGTTGTTGTTTGCCGAATAATATTTTATGATGATGTTTTTCAGCTCGGAAAGTTTTTCCTCCACATGGTCGTGCTGCTTGCTGAAGATGTCTATTCTGTAGTCGGAGCGGACGCTCTCGCCGGAAAGCAGAGCTTCGACATACGGGAACACGTTGGCCTCTTCGTAATTCATGTGCCTTTTGACCTCTTCGTAATATTCGTCGAAGTATTTAAGGATTATGGAGTTTGCGTCGTTCTCTATATCGCTTAGGGCGTTAATCAGGCTGTGCTTGATGGACGGCAGCCTGAAGTCGAGAAAGTATGAATGCGAATTGCGCAGGTACTCAACCAAAGACGGAATTGAAATGTTAGGAAGCGTTTCAGCTCTGTAGCCTATCTCTTCTCCTATCAGCAGATTGACTACCGACAGGAACGTGCCTGTATCGACATTGTTTTTCCGGCACGCCGTATCTATGGTGTCCTCCCCGAACCCAAGAGCAATGCCGAAACGGCTCATGACAAGAAGCATCGGATAGTTCTTGCAAATCAAGTCGCTCATCAGGTCTGTAGCTTTGTATTGTCCTATTTTGTACATGTTTAAGAATCTGTTTAAATTTGTGAAAAAGATAACCTTGTTGAGGCTCTCTGTTGGAGCTTGGCCTATGACGGCCCGTCTGTTTTTGACGTGTCAGCAAGCAGGCCGCGGATAGCCGTAGCAAAGATAATTATTGCGGCTTAAAATAAGGTGCGGTTGTCACTGCTTTTTTTTGCCTGTGATAAAACTTACCTTAAATGACGCAAATTTAGTGACTTTTGTTTTGCTGATAAATACAAAAAAGTAGGTAATTTTTGTTGCTGTGATAACTAATTATGATTAAATCGAGGGCGTTTAGGATAAAAAAACGTGCCGAAACTTTCATTAATAAAATTAAAGCGTCATCTTTGTACAAATTAACTTTGTATGAGACGGATAGAGATGGTTGACCTTAAAGGTCAATATTTGAAGATAAAGAAAGAGGTTGACGAGCGGATTGCGGACGTGATTGCGTCGGCTGCGTTTGTCAAGGGTGCCGGTGTGGAGCTTTTTTGCCGCAATATGGAGCAGTTCCTCTGCGTGAAGCATGTTATCCCTTGCGGCAACGGCACTGACGCTTTGCAGATTTCGATGATGGCTCTTGGCCTGAAGCCGGGAGATGAGATTATTGTGCCTTCGTTCACGTTTATCGCAACGGCGGAGGCGGCGGCTCTGCTCGGTCTGAAACCTGTGTTCTGCGATGTTGACGAGGATACGTTCTGCATCTCTGCTGATAAGGTTGAGGCTCTGATTACGGAACGCACAAAGGCGATTGTTCCGGTGCATCTCTTCGGTCAGAATGCGGATATGGACGCGATTATGAAACTGGCAGAAAAGCATGAGCTGTTTGTTATTGAGGATGCTTGCCAGTCTGTGTCGGCGCGTTACCGTTTTGCCGACGGACGGGAAGGGGTCTCCGGCTGCATGGGGCATGTGGGCTGCACTTCTTTCTTCCCGTCTAAAAACTTAGGTTGTTTTGGCGACGGCGGCGCGATGTTTACAAATGATGACAATCTTGCAAATGTGCTCCGCTCTGTGGCCAATCACGGCATGGAGGTGCGTTATCATCATGACAGAGTGGGGGTGAATTCGCGGCTCGACGGAATACAGGCGGCTGTGCTCGATGTGAAGCTTCGCTATCTTGATGATTATACAAGGGCAAGGCAGCGTGCGGCGGAGTTTTATGATTCTGCGTTTATGGATGTGGAGCAGATTAAGTGTCCGGTTAGAAGTGCGGATTCTGCGCACGTTTTTCATCAATACACAATTCAGACCGAAAGGCGTGATGACCTGAAGGCTTTTCTGGCGGAAAGAGGCATTCCGTCCATGGTCTATTATCCGATTCCGCTGCATTTGCAAAAGGCATTTGCAGGCTCTGGCTTTAAGGTTGGCGACTGTCCTGTTTCGGAGCGGCTGGCAAAGCGCGTGCTTTCATTGCCGATGCACACAGAACTGGACGAGGAGCAGCTTGAGTTTATAGTGTCTAATGTGAAGGATTTCTTTGCGTGAAGACAAGTCAAAAAAAGAAACGTAGAGTGACCCCTACGTTTCTGCGTTAAGCGTGTTTTACGCTTTTATTTCTTTCTGTTTATAACTTGCAGAACAACAAGAGATATTGCTCCTGCCCCTATAAGCATTAGCATTTGAGCGAGATGCACCACAAATGCGAACGTCGCGGCTTGCTCATGGGCAACCCCGTACAGACCTAACGCTCCGATTGTGAGATAGTGCCATGCTCCTATGCCGCCCTGCACTGGCGCCACAATGCCGAAACTGCCTATCACGTATGTAACCAGACCTGCAAGAACGCTCAAGTTTTCCGTAAAGTCAAACGCCCAGAAGCTGAAATAGAGCATGCCGTAATATAGAGCGAAAATCATTACAGAGTGAAAAAGGAAGAGCCATTTGTTCTTCATCTTAGTGAACGATTTCAGACCTGAAATCATATTGTTTATCATTCCTCTGACTTTGTCGAAGATGGACAGCGACATAATCTTTTTTCTGAAGAAGAACAGCAAGGCAAGCGAAAGCACTGTAAGGCCTATAAACACCGGATGTGACGCTAGGCCGGCCAGACTGTCTATGATGCCTTCGCTGTGCAGGTAGGAGTAAATCACGTCAAACTGAGCCGCGAACGTAACCGCCACGATGCACAGAAGAACAATCATGTCGAAAGTTCTTTCCACAATAACAGTGCCAAGCAGGCCTGTGAACGAAATTCCCTCGTACTTTTTCAGCACGCCGCATCGCGCCACTTCACCAGCCCTTGGCAGTATGAAGTTCGCAAAATAAGCAACCAGCACGGAGCAAAATACGTTTGATGTCTTCGGCGACTTGCCAAGCGGCTCGATGAGCATCTTCCATCTTAAAGCTCTGACGAAATGGCTCAGCAGTCCAAGTGCCAAAGGAAACAGAATCCAGAAGATTTTAGCCCCTTGAAAGTCCTTGACCATGCGGTCTATGTCCTGGTCTTTGTAAACCCACCAGAAGAGTCCGCCGCCAATTAGCAGCGACACGGTAATCTGAATGGCGTTTTTTAGCGTTTTGTTCTCCATCGCTTAATTTTTTTATTCGGACGTTATTTCTTTATGACCTTGTGCAGTTCAACAGTGTATAAGATGGCGGAATATGGCCCGACAGACACGTTCTTGTTGTTATAAGCGAACGATTTTGAATTGCTTCCGAATGCAAGGTAGTAAGGGACGAAAAGTTTGTATTCGCTGCCTTCGGACATCAGACACAAGCCTTCCTGCATGCCTTCCGATTCGTCTGACACAAGGACTTTGAACGAGTCAACGTCGCAGAAGACAGTGTTGTCTATCAATTGCCCTTTGAAAGAGATGATGACAGAGTCTTTCAGTGCAGGCTGTTCGCCTTTGCCGTTCGTAATTACAGAGTATTGCAGACCGGTGTACGTCTCTTTCACACCGTCAGCGCTTTTGTTGTCTTCAAGAAATTTTTCCCCGGCTTCTTTGTTCTCCCTATTTATAAGAGTGGAGCTTTTTCCTTCGTATTCATCTTCGTCGTCGTTGCACGAGCATAAAGAGAAAGAGGCCAAAGCCAAGAGGATGGTAAATAATAAATTTGTCTTCATATAATAAAATTATAATTTTCTGATAAGAGTCATTCCGTCTCGAATAGGGACGATAACCTTTTCGAACCTGTCGTCAGAGGCTACAAGGTCGTTGAATTTCATTATTCCGACGGTTTGCGCGTCTTTGCTGTCCGTCTCAAGCACGTGCCCGTCCCACAGAGTGTTGTCTGCAATTATGACCCCGCCTTTCTTCAGTTTCGGATAGACAGCGTCGAGGTACTGCACGTAGTGACGTTTGTTACCGTCCATAAAGACGACGTCAAACGTTAAGTCGAGAGAGGGTATGATGTCCAGAGCGTCGCCGATATGCAGCTTCACTTTAGCTCCGTCCGTTCCGGCTTCGTCAAAGACATTCAGCAGAAAATCCTCCATTTCATCGTTGATTTCGATGGTGTGCAGTTCTCCGTCGGCAGGAAGAGCCTCCGCCATGCACAGAGCAGAATAGCCTGTGAACGTTCCGATTTCGAGGATGTTTTTTGGCGACATCATGTTGCAGAACATTTTCAGAAGTCTGCCTTGCAGATGTCCGGACAGCATGCGCGGCTTCAGCGTGTAAAGATTGGTGTCGCGCGTCAGTTTTTTCAGAAAATCAGGTTCCCTGTCAATATGTTGAAGAATATACTCTTCGAGTTGTACATCATTTGCCTTCATGTGTGCAAAGATAGTGTTTATGGTGCAAAAACAGAAAAAGTTTTGTCTAAAATAAGAAGTATTGACAGAGTTTTTGCCGGTATATTTTTAAAATTCATTACTTAGACCTATATTTGTGGCATGAAAGTTAAAACAGCTCTGTTTGTCTGAAGACAAGAACCTTGGATTTGGCTGGCAGATGTCTCTTACTTTTTTAGGTAAATTTTTTAATTGTTAAAGTATAAATGGACACAAAGGAAAAGAATATGTCTCGACGCTCTTTCTTAAAGGCGTTTGGTGCGGGCGCTGTGACTGCAACTGCTATTATGGCAGGTTGCACGCCTAAAGAGAATACGGCCAAGAGCGGTCTGGCAAACGAAAATGTTCCGACAGACAAGATGACTTACCGGACGAATCTGCATGGCGACAAGGTTTCGCTGCTCGGGTACGGCTGTATGCGTCTGCCTACTGAGAAAGGTATGAGCGGAAGGGAAGATGACAAAAACAACATAGACCAAGAGCGTGTGAACCAAATGGTTGACTATGCGATTGAGCATGGTGTGAACTTCTTCGACACATCTCCGGCTTATTGTCAGGGACGTTCGGAAAAGTCTATAGGGATAGCTCTGAGCAGACATAAAAGGGAGGATTTTTTCATCTCTACAAAGTTGTCTAATTTTGGCGACTATTCTCGTGAGGCGTCTCTCGAAATGTACAAAAACTCGTTCACCGAGCTGCAGGTTGACTACATTGATTACTATCTGCTGCATGCGGTTGGCGGCGGCGAGGATGCGATGAAGGTGCTTTACGACCGTTACTTCAACAACGGCATGCTGGATTTCCTTATAGAGGAGAGAAAAGCCGGACGAATCAGAAATCTTGGGTTCTCGTATCATGGAGATATTAGAGTGTACGACTATTTGCTGTCGCTGCACGACAAGATAAAGTGGGACTTTGTCCTTATTCAGCATAATTATGTGGACTGGAATCATGCCAAGGAGATTAATCCGGGGAACACAAATTCGGAATATCTTTACGGCGAGCTTGTTAAGCGCAACATACCGGCGCTTGTAATGGAGCCGCTTCTTGGCGGACGCTTGGCTTCCCTCAGCAATAAGTCTAACAAGAGACTGAAAGAGAGAGAGCCGGAGGCGAGCGTGGCTTCGTGGGCTTTCCGTTTTGCAGGGTCGCAGGAGAATATATTGTCGGTCATCAGCGGTATGACTTATATTGAGCATCTGAAGGAGAATGTCAAAACTTATTCTCCGTTGAAACCGTTGAACAGCGACGAGTTCGAGCTGCTTGAAAAGATTGCGGTGGCGTTTGTAAATAACAGGCTTGCAGTGCCTTGCACGGCTTGCCAGTATTGCATGCCTTGTCCGTACGGATTGGATATTCCGGGTATTTTCTCGCATCTGAACAAATGTCTGGACGAGGGCAATGTGATACAGGACAGGAATGATAAAAGGTACGCGGAGGCGCGCAAGGCGTTCTTGATTGGGTACGACAGAAAGGTGCCTAAGCTGCGTCAGGCTAATCATTGCATAGATTGTGGTCACTGTCTGCCTCATTGTCCGCAGAGAATCGAAATCGGCAAAGAGATGCAGCGTATAGACCGTATTGTGGAGGAACTGAAGATTGACGGGGCAGACCTCGGTCAGGTGGCAAGGCTCACCTCTCTCTTTAGGCTTCTTGAAAATGGCAAGCACTCTTGCGTGGTGAGCAATCGCGAAGAGACGCGCACGTTTGGCAAGAGCGGCGTGAATGATCTGTATGATTTGTATAAGTCGTCTGATAAGTTTTTGGACGGCGCACTGATGGCGGATAAGATTGTAGGGCAGGGCGCGGCAGCTCTTATGGTGCTTGGCGGCGTGAAGGGTGTACGCACTCGTGTTGTGACGAAGCCGGCTCTGGAGATGCTGAAGAAAAATAATGTGAAGGTTATTTATGACGAGGTTGTGCCGCACGTTATAAACAGGAACAAGGACGGTCAATGCCCTTTGGACAGCCGTCTGAACGGTATTGACAGCGCAGATAAAGCATTGCCGGTGATAGAGCAGTTTATGAAGGATTTGAAAGAGGGCAAGGTCTATTGACAAATCTGTCAGAATATATAAAGAAAGCCGAAGAGCATCACGCTCTTCGGCTTTTTCAGTTTGTTAATTAGTCGATTTATTTGATGACTTTGTAACTAGCTTTTGTGCCGCAGTTTGTTGAAATAACCACGAAGTACTCGCCTTTGCTCAAATCGTCTGTTTTGATGATGACAGGGAAGAATCCGCTCATCTTTTCAACCTTTACAACAGTGCCGTTAGCAGCAAAGAGCTGAACGGTAATTTCTCCGTCGCAGTTGTTTTCGACAGGGTCTGCCACGATGTAATTTTCAAACAGCGTTGGGTAAACATTGTAGTTCAAGTTGTTCTGAACAAGAGCGTTTGAAGTCGAAGGCACAGGGTCCTTTTCTGCGACGATGCTTGCGATAGCCGCGATGAACGGAGCGTTATAGTCGCATCCGCCTTCTGTCTCTGTGTAACTTGCTCCGCCTTCAATAACATTTTCAAAAGTGCCAAATTTGGAAGGTCCGCCGATAACGCCGCCGCTCGCAAACATGAAGTCGCAAGAGTTCTTCACGTTAGAAGGCGGGTTGTCGTCGCGCCCCATCGCGTTTCTGTGGTGAATGCGGAAGTGCATGTCGCCCTTGAACCCGTGAAGGAACGTGTGGTTGAACTCGTTGTTGCCAAGCACGTAGTCAACAATCCTCAAATTGAATTTTTTAGCATCTTCAATATTCTCAGAAGAAGTTATCACGCCGTCTTCCACAAGTTTCACATAAAGAGCGGCTGCGGCTGCTCCGCCAAGAGCAAGCTTGTTTGTTCCCCATCTGCTTTGATAGTAAGGGAAACCGTTAGATGTGATTTCGCCGTGCTTTGTATGTCTTATGTGCAAGTCGAACACGTTTTTCTGCAAGAAGCTTGCGAACGTTCCGCCGGCGCCATTGTTTGCAGAAGGAGAGTTCTTCGCAATGTAGTAATAAGCGTAGTCCGCCATAGTATCCCAAGCCAACGGCGAGTTAGACTCCCATTTGTTCTGAAGATAGCCGGTTGCGTCAGAGAGGTATTTGTCTTCGCCAGTCAGTTCGTAAAGCAGGATTGCGGCAAGAGAAAGTTCGTCTGTCCACTCTGTGTTTGGACTTCCATAGAACTCAGGGATAGGAGCGTGAACTGATTTGTTTTTTACTGCAAAATTATAAGCCTTTACAGCGTAAGTTTTGCAAAGCTCTTTGTAGTCGTTGTCAGGGTAGAGACGAGCCATCAAAGAGAGAGCAGCCGAGTATGCCGCAGCCTGAGGTCCGCCCTTGTCTGTGGCAGTCCATACCGGACGCGGGTCTCCGCCGTTTGCCGTTCCTCTGTCAGACTGAGCAGATGAAGTTCTCCACTCTCTGTGGTCAGAAGCGTCGCCTACATAGTAAACAAAAGTGTTGTCGTCTATGAATGATTTGATGAAATAGTCAGTCGCAATTTTAGCCTCGTCCAGCACGTCCGCAATGCCGTTAGAAGCGCCATACTCTCCGTCGTAGTTGTCTTGAAAAGCCTCAGGCCACAAGTCGTATGCAACGAGCAGCGATGTTGCGGCATATCCCATAGTTGTGCCCACCTTGATGTGGTCGCCGCAGTCATGCCAGCCGCCGGTGAGGTCGTAATTGCCGTTGCCGCCGCCGTTGACAGACCCTTGTCCGTCTTTAGTATGGCAGTATTTTTTAGAGACGTTCGGATTGTCGTTCAGCATCCAGTTGTGAGTGTCGCCGCAACGTTGTCCGCCAAAGAATTTCAGACCCATGTTCAGTGCGGTGCGGTAATCGTCGTTAGAAAAGCTAGAACTGTACGACGAGTAGTCGTAGGCGTTAGCGCTCGCGCAGCAAAGAACTGAGCCGATTAGTGCAGAATACAGTTTGTTCTTCATAAAAATCAAATTTAATCCATTGTTGGAAATTAGAAAAGCAAGAGGGCAGGTTGCCACTCCTGTTATTAAGACAGCCTCCGTAAAATAGGAAGATATGGAACCGCAAAATAAGTTCCATACCATATTAATAGAAGCAAAGAAGGCAGGAAAGCCCGCCTTCTATATGTGACTCAAATTAGAAATCCGCGCTCTTCGGAGTACGAGGGAACGGAATGACATCACGGATGTTGGACATGCCAGTTACGAACAGAAGCAATCTTTCGAAGCCAAGTCCGAATCCGGAGTGAGGGCAAGAGCCGAAGCGTCTTGTGTCAAGATACCACCACATGTCTTTCATAGGGATGTTAAGCTCTTCGATTCTCTTGGACAACTTGTCGTAATCAGCCTCACGTTCAGAACCTCCGATAATCTCGCCGATTGCAGGGAAGAGAACGTCCATGGCGCGGACAGTCTTTCCGTCTTCGTTCTGCTTCATGTAGAACGCCTTTATCTCTTTAGGATAATCTGTCAAGATAACCGGACGCTTGAAGTGCTCTTCCACCAAGAAACGTTCGTGTTCAGAAGCCAAGTCGCAGCCCCAGTAAACAGGGAACTCGAACTTATGCCCCTTAGCCACAGCATCTTCCAGAATCTTGATGCCGTCTGTGTAAGGCAAGCGGACGAACGAGCCTTCGAGCACGCTCTTCAGACGTTCGATAAGGCTCTTGTCTATCATGTCGTTGAGGAACTTGATGTCGTCAGCGCAATTGTCCAAAGCCCACTGAACGCAATATTTGATGAACTCTTCAGCCAAGTCCATGTTGTCGTTGATGTCGTTGAACGCAACTTCCGGCTCAATCATCCAGAACTCGGCAAGGTGGCGCGGAGTGTTGGAGTTTTCTGCACGGAAAGTAGGACCGAATGTGTAGATCGCGCCGAGAGCCGTAGCCGCAAGTTCACCTTCCAGCTGACCAGACACAGTCAAGCTTGCCTGCTTTCCAAAGAAGTCGCTGTCATATTTGATAGAACCGTTCTCGTCCTTCTTCAGGTCGTACAAGTTCATAGTTGTAACCTGGAACATCTGTCCGGCACCCTCGCAGTCAGAAGCTGTGATGATTGGAGTGTGGAAATAGAAGAACCCTCTGTCATGGAAGAACTTGTGGATTGCAATCGCCATGTTGTGACGGATGCGGAACACAGCGCCGAAAGTGTTTGTGCGCGGACGCAAATGCGCAATCTCGCGGAGGAACTCCATCGAGTGCCCCTTTTTCTGAAGGGGATAGGTGTTAGGGTCTGCAAGCCCGTATATTTCGATGCTTTCAGCTTGCACCTCCACTGTCTGGCCTTTGCCAAGCGACTCGGTGAGCGTGCCGACAACGCTTATGCAGGCGCCTGTCGTGATGTCCTTCAGAACTGACTCGCTGATCTTGTCTGCGTCGATAACAATCTGTATGTTGTTGATGGTAGAACCGTCGTTTAGAGCTACAAAACTGACGTTCTTGTTGCCGCGCTTAGTTCTGACCCATCCTTTGATGTTGACTTGCTTGCCGAAGTCTGTCATTTTGATTGCGTCTGCAATCTTAGTCCTACGAATGTCCATTTTATATATATGTAAAGTTTCTTTTATGCCGCAAGAAAAAAATATGCGGCTTGCAAATTTATAAAAATAATGTGAACGAATAGCGATTTTAAGTGTTAAATATTGGAGAGACGAAGAAAAAGAGTTCGAAAACGGGCCCGAACGTCAAGAAAGAGGCTCTTTGCGAGTTTTTTTTCTGGCGGATTTTTTTCAGAAACGTACATTTGAGGTCGCAAAAAAAGAGGTAACCTCTTAAAAAATAGCATTTTTTTTGAAAAAAAACGCATAGATGTGTGCAATATTTAAAATAAAGTTGTATTTTTGCGTGTGATTATACAATATAATGTCTAATTACTAATTAAACTTTTTATTAACTAATTAATTAAATGAGCGATTTAACAAACAAGGTTAATCCTTTGGAAGGATTTGACTGGGATGTTTATGAAAACGGCGACGTGTTCGCAAACGTAAGCAAAGAAGAGTTGGAAAACAAGTACGAACAGACTCTTAATGTTCTTAAGGACAAGGACGTTATGGTTGGTACTGTAATTTCAATGAACAAAAGAGAAGTTGTAGTTAATGTTGGCTACAAGTCAGACGGTATCGTTCCTATGAGCGAATTCCGTTACAATCCGGATCTTAAGATTGGAGACGAAGTTGAAGTTTACATCGAAAGTCCGGAAGACAAGAAGGGACAGTTGGTTCTTTCGCACAAGAAGGCTCGTGCGGCTCGTTCTTGGGAACGTGTTAACGCAGCTCTTGAAAACAATGAAATTATCAAGGGATACATCAAATGTCGCACTAAGGGCGGTATGATTGTTGATGTGTTCGGCATTGAGGCTTTCTTGCCAGGTTCTCAGATTGACGTTAAGCCAATCCGTGACTACGATGTGTTCGTTGGCAAGACTATGGAATTCAAGGTTGTGAAAATTAACCACGAATTTAAGAATGTTGTCGTTTCTCACAAGGCTCTTATCGAAGCTGAGCTTGAACAGCAGAGAAAAGACATCATCTCTAAGTTGGAAAAAGGTCAGATACTTGAAGGTACTGTTAAAAATATCACTTCTTACGGTGTATTCATCGACCTTGGTGGCGTAGATGGTTTGATTCATATCACAGACCTTTCTTGGGGTCGTGTAACTCATCCGGAAGAAGTTGTTTCTTTGGATCAGAAGCTTAACGTTGTTATCCTTGAGTTTGATGACGACAAGAAGCGTATCGCATTGGGCTTGAAGCAGTTGACTCCGCACCCATGGGATGCTCTTAGTGCTGATTTGAAGGTTGGCGACAAGGTTAAGGGTAAAGTTGTCGTTATGGCTGACTACGGAGCTTTCGTTGAAATCGCAACTGGCGTAGAAGGTTTGATTCACGTTTCTGAAATGTCTTGGTCTCAGCACTTGCGCAGCGCTCAGGACTTCATGAATGTTGGTGACGAAGTTGAGGCTGTTATCTTGACTTTGGACCGCGAAGAAAGAAAGATGTCTTTGGGTATCAAGCAGCTTAAGGCTGATCCATGGGACGCTATCGAAACTAAATATGCTGTGGGCAGCAAGCACACTGCTAAGGTTCGCAACTTCACAAACTTTGGTGTGTTCGTTGAAATCGAAGAGGGTGTTGATGGCTTGATTCACATTTCTGACCTTTCTTGGACTAAGAAGGTTAAGCATCCGTCAGAATTTACTCAGATCGGTGCTGACATCGAAGTTCAGGTTCTTGAAATCGACAAAGAAAACCGCCGTTTGAGTCTAGGACACAAACAGCTTGAAGAAAATCCTTGGGATGTGTTTGAAACTGTGTTCACAGTTGACTCAATCCACGAAGGTACTATAACTGAAATGATGGACAAGGGTGCGGTAGTCGCTCTTCCTTATGGTGTAGAAGGTTTTGCTACTCCAAAGCACTTGGTTAAGGAAGATGGCTCGCAAGCACAAGTTGAAGAAAAATTGGAATTCAAGGTTATCGAATTCAACAAGGACTCTAAGAGAATTATCCTTTCTCACAGCCGTATCTTCGAAGATACTCAGAAGGAAGATGGTGAAAAGAAGGATTTCAGAAAGAAGAAGTCTGCTGGAAAGAAGGCAGAGGCTGTAAGCACTTCTTTGGAAAAGACAACTCTTGGTGACATTGAAGAATTGGCTGCTTTGAAAGACCAGTTGGATGCTAAGGGAAAATAATTGTTAAATTTTTAAGAACAATAATTTAAATTTTTAATTGAATATATGAAAAGAAAATTGTTAGGCCTATTCGTAGCTTCGTGCCTCGTAGGTAATGTATTTGCTCAGGAATCTCAGGAAACAGCTGCTGCTCCTGTTGCAGCAGAAGATACAACAGCATCTGCAGACGCTGGCTTGTGCCACTTGTCTGTTGGTCTTAAAGGTGGTATCAACGTATTGAAGGGTTCAACTTCAGCTAACAGCGATTTTTTGGGTAGCGACATCAACCCTGCTTTCGGTGGTGTTGTTGAGTACACATTCAATCCATTGTGGGGTTTGGGCGTTGAATACATGTATGTGATGAACAATCAGGTTAATTTCGACGCAATGTCTCACGACATTAACTTGTTCTCTTCTTTCAACCTTTCTAACATCGTTGCTAAGTATCGTTCTTCTGGTTTGCAGAAGTTGAACGTTTACGCAAACGCTGGTTTGGGTGTAGCTATCTACAAGTGGGAAGATTACACAGGAAACTGGGGTGCTGCTAAGGAAGATGACGGTGTTCGTCCTATGGTTCTTGGAGGTTTGAACTTCGAATATAACGTAACTGATTTCTTGGCTATCGGTTTGGAAGGTCAGATGCGTTTCAAGACTAGAACAGTCGTTCCAGAAGGTGGTCGTTCTAACTTCGGCGTAAACTTGGGTGTTCGTTACATGTTCGGTCACGAAAACAACGTAAGAAACATTGCGTTGGTTGACTACGAACCAAAGGTTGAAGTGCCAGATTTGACTCCATTGTTGGAAGAACAGAAGCGTCAGTGCGCTGAAATGACTTCTCAGTTGGAAGAACAGATCGTTAACCAGAACATCGCAATCCGCAAGTTGCAGGATCAGGTTAAGATGACTCAGGATTCTTTGGATAGCCACATCAGAGCTACAAGAGAACCAGTTAAGTACGTTCCTACTAAGGAAGAAGATGAAATCATCAAGACTGCATTCTCTCAGTTGGAATTCGAAACTAACAAGGCTATCATCAAGCAGTCTTCTTTCTCTTCATTGGATGGTTTGGCTCAGTTGTTGAAGTCTCACCCAGAATGGTCTGTAATCCTTAAGGGTTATACTGACAACACTGGTAACGCAGCTAAGAACCTTCAGTTGTCTAAGGACCGTGCTGCTGCTGTTAAGAACTACTTGATCAGAAAAGGTGTTTCTGCAGCTCACATCCAGTCATTCGGTTACGGTAGCGCTAACCCAATTGCTTCTAACGCAACTCTTGCAGGTAGAGCTAAGAACCGTCGTGTTGAAATCGAATTGTTCTCTAAATAATTTTAGATTATATATTTGATACACTTAGGGGACGCAAAAACTTGCGTCCCCTTTTGTTTTATTATGCGTGATATGGAAAATTTTAAATTGAGGATTTTAGGGAGCGGTTCCGCTTTGCCAACGAAGATGTCTAATCAGGCTTCCCAGATAGTGGAAACGCACGACAAACTTTTTATGATAGATTGTGGCGAGGGCACTCAATGCCAGATGAGGAGGCTTAACGTGAGAATATCAAGATTGAATCATCTCTTTGTGTCGCATCTTCATGGCGACCATTGCTTCGGCGTTGTTGGGCTTATATCGACATTGGATTTGCTAGGTCGCACTTCTGATTTTCATGTGTATGCGCATAAGGATCTGGAACGGCTTGTAAGGCCTCAGCTCGATTATTTCTGTCAAGGCTTGGCTTTTAATGTGATTTTTCATCATATAGACCCTAAGGTGTCGGAGGTTATTTACGAAGACAATTCTATTGAAGTTAGGACAATCCCTTTGAAGCACAAGGTGCCAACTTGCGGTTTTCTCTTTAAGGAGAAGCCTAAGCAAAGGCATATCCGCAGGGATATGGCGGACTTTTATAAAGTTCCAATCAGAGAGATGCAGCATATAAAGAATGGGGCAGATTTTGTGACGGAGGATGGCGAGGTGGTGCCGAACGACCGTCTGACTAAACCTGCCGACCCGTCAGTGAGCTTTGCGTACTGCTCGGACACGGCGTATTCGGAGAAGATACTGCCGTACATTGAGGGTGTTGACTGCCTGTTTCATGAGGCTACATTTCTAGACGTGCAGAAGGGCAGGGCGAGGGAAACGATGCATTCTACGGCTTTGCAGGCTGCGGAAATTGCGGTGAAGGCAAAGGTGAAGCGGCTTGTCATAGGGCATTTCTCGGCACGTTACGAAGACCATAAGGCTTTCTTGTCCGAGGCTCGTTCTGTTTTTGAAAATACTGAGCTGGCAGAAGACGGACGAGTTTTTAGATTTTGATGTTGGCTTATGTCTTTGGGTTTCTTTTGCGTCCGGGTAAATATTGTATCTGTAATGTTTCGCCTGTGTTTTATTTCTCTGACTAAAGGTTGCTCTTTGTTTGGTTCTGTTCTAAAGTGTTGATAGATATGTTTTTGAGCGAATGTGCGATTTGAAAATTAATTTTTATTAGTCGTTTATGCAGATTTTCTTTTTGGGAAACTTTTTGGTTATTTTGAAAAATTATATATCTGATAATCAGTTTGTTGTATTTTTTTTTGGAAAACTTTACTAAAATATGTCGCGTTAATGTTGACTAAAATATTTTATTGTTATAATTTTGCAGTGCGGGAAAGTCCTGCGGAGACTAGTAAAATATTTCAGAATTTCATATAGAGAATAATATAGCATGATTCAGACTGTTGTCAAAAGAGATGGACGTATAGTGGGCTTTAATGAGGAGAAAATTAAGGCGGCGATAAGGAAAGCGATGCTTAGCACTTCGTTGGGCGAGGACGCTCCGGTGCTGAACCAGATTGCGGACCGTATTGCTTATATCGGCAAGGAGCAGATGAGCGTGGAGGAGATTCAGGATATGGTTGAAATGGAGCTGATGAACAGCGAGCGCAAAGATGTTGCGAAGAAGTATATCGCTTATAGAGACAAGCGAAGCATCGCGCGCAAGGCCAAGACGCACGATATGTTCAAGGAAATCATAGAGACAAAGTCTAATGATGTTACCAGAGAAAATGCAAACATGAATGCGGACACGCCCGCAGGGATGATGATGAAGTTCGCAAGCGAAACTACAAAGCCTTTTGTTGACGACTATTTGCTGAGCCAGAGGGTGCGCGAGGCTGTTAAGAACAATTATCTGCATATTCATGACAAAGATTATTATCCGACAAAGAGCTTGACTTGTGTGCAGCATCCGTTGGATAAGATTCTGAGCGGAGGGCTTGTGGCTGGGCACGGGGCTTCGCGTCCGGCTAAGCGTATAGAGACGGCGAGCATCTTGGGCTGCATCTCTATGGAGACGGCTCAGAACGAAATGCACGGAGGACAGGCTATTCCGGCGTTCGACTTTTACCTCGCTCCTTATGTGCGCCGCACGTTTATAGAGGAACTGAAGTCGTTGGAACAGCTTACGGGAAATGACTACAGCAATCTGTACGATGTTGAGATTGACGACTACGTGGTCAGAGAACTTGACTTTTTGCAGGGGACTGAGCGCGCCAAGCAGTTTGCCATAAATAAGACTGTGTCACGTGTGTATCAGGCTCTGGAGGCTTTTATTCACAATATGAACACGATTCATTCTAGAGGCGGCAATCAGGTGGTTTTCAGTTCGATAAATTATGGAACTGACACTTCTGCGGAAGGCCGATGCGTTATCAGGGAACTTCTGAACAGCACATACAGAGGCGTGGGTAACGGAAGCACTGCCATCTTTCCTATTCAGATCTGGAAGAAGAAACGTGGAGTGAGTTATTTGCCGGAAGATAAGAACTATGACCTCTATAAACTGGCGTGCAAGGTTACGGCTCGCAGGTTCTTCCCGAATTTCGTGAATCTGGACGCTCCGTTCAATCAGCACGAGAAATGGGACATAAACGATCCGAATCGTTATCAATATGAGCTGGCGACAATGGGCTGCAGAACGCGCGTTTTTGAAAACCGTTTCGGGGCAAAGACTTCGATAGGGCGCGGAAACTTGTCTTTTACTACGGTGAATATCGTGAGGGTGGCTCTCGAATGTATGTATATAGACGACAAGGCGCTTAGGGTCAACCGATTCTTCGCTAAGCTTGACGAGGTGCTTAATATCGCGGCGCAACAGCTGAACGAGCGTTTCAATTTCCAAAAGACGGCCATGGCCAAGCAGTTCCCTCTGCTTATGTCCGGACTTTGGAACGGCAGCGAAAATTTGAAGCCGGACGACACTATCGAGTCGGTTATTAATCAAGGTACTCTCGGTATCGGTTTTATCGGTCTCGCTGAGTGTCTGATCGCGCTGATAGGCAAGCATCACGGAGAGGACGAGGAGGCGCAGGAACTCGGACTGAAGATTGTGACGTATATGAGAGACCGTGTCGTCTCTTTCAGCGAGGAGTATCAGCATAACTACAGCGTGTTGGCAACTCCTGCCGAGGGGCTTTCTGGCCGTTTCACCAAGTTTGACAGGAAAAAGTTCGGCGTGATTCCGGGGGTTACGGACAAAGAGTATTACACAAACTCAAATCATGTGCCGGTTTACTTCAAATGCAGCGCTAAGCGCAAGGCGGAAATAGAGGCTCCTTATCATGCTCTGACTGGCGGCGGACATATCTTCTACGTTGAGATGGACGGGGACGCTACGCATAATCCGGAGGCTATTATGCAGATTGTGGATATTATGGACAAGTACGATGTGGGATATGGCTCGGTTAATCATAATCGTAACAGATGTATGGTATGCGGCTATGAGAATGCTGAGAAGGAGATGGAGGTTTGTCCTGAATGCGGAAGCTCTAATATCGACAAGCTGCAGCGCATCACCGGATATCTTGTGGGTACTACGGACCGTTGGAATGCGGCTAAGCTTGCGGAACTGAAGGACCGTGTTGTGCATGAATGATGTTTTTGTGAATTTCTTATAAGTGCGGGCGGTTTATTGCCGCCCTTTTGTTTTGCTTAGGATGGAGGATAATTTTATATATATATTGGATATTGTTGACGACACCACGGTTGACGGTCCTGGTCTTAGAACTTCTGTGTACGGAGCCGGATGCGAAAACGCTTGTCCGGGATGTCATAATCCGGAGTCTTGGGATATTAACAATGGAAAAAAGGTGTCTGTTGACGAAATTTTTGAACGTATCCTTTTTAACGAGTTCTCTAACGTCACTTTTTCTGGCGGCGACCCGTTTTTTCAGATTGACGGGTTTGCGGCGTTGGCGGAGCGGGTGAAGAGTGAAACGCGCAAAACTATATGGTGCTACACAGGTTATAAATTCGAGGCTCTGGCGAAAAATCATAAGGCAAGAAAGTTGCTTGAACTTGTAGATGTGCTTGTTGACGGCCCTTTTATGCAAGCGTTGAGGTCCGAAAAGTTATATTTCAGAGGAAGCTCGAACCAGCGGCTGATAGATGTGAAACGTTCGTTGGAGAGCGGAGAGGTTGTGATCTTTGATTATGATCCGATGGCTTAGTCTCTTGTTTTTTGCGGCCATGTCAATGGCGCTGGCTTGTTTTGCTGTGTGGTACTTTTGTTATCCGAAAATGTTACATCTGCCGTTGAGCATTTCTTTTTTAGTCTTCTTGTTTGGTACGAAAAAAAGGCCCTTTTCATCGAGAAAAATGCAACTTGCAACTGGTTTTGAAACCGTTTTTTTCATGAACTTAAAGGGTGTTTTTATGGTAAAGCGTATATTGATTTTTACAGCAGTTTTTACGGCGGCGAATGTTTTGGCTCAGACTCCTGATTTTTCGCTGATGGGATTTGCCTCTCTTGAAGGTGAGGGCGTGACTTATAATAAGGGAGGAACGACTGGCGGACAGGGCGGACAGGTGGTTGTGCCGAAGTCTTTTGATGAGCTTAAACAGTATGTGGAAGAGCCTTCTGCTCCTTATATGATTTATGTTGACAGAGAGTTTACGACGGAAAAGCCGTGCATGGTTGACACAACGAGCGGACATCTGTCTTCGGGTGGTGCCTCTTCGGTGGAATCTACTTATGGCGAGATTCTGAAGGTCGGCTCAAACAAGAGCATCATAGGTGTGTGCGACAAGGCTTTCTTTAATCGTATTGGACTTAATATTCAGACTCAAAGCAATGTGATTATAAAGAATGTGAAGTTTACAATGAGGCATGTGCCGATAGACAAGAGCGGAGAGAACAAGATTGTGGCGCTGAGAGACGGCGCTGAGGTTCTGGCTGGCGACCCGGACTGCGTCAGCATTCAGGCGGATTTTCCAAGTGCTTCGGAGAGTATCGCGTCGCATCATATATGGATTGATCATTGTGAATTTTATAATGGTTGGTCGCCAAATACAGACCGTTATGACGGACTGCTGGATATGAAGAATAATGTGAAGTATGTGACAATATCGTGGTGCTATTTTCATGACCATAAGAAGTCTTGTCTTAGCGGAAAGGGCAATTCGGATAATTACGACAGGCTTGTGACTATGCATCATAACTATTTCCATAAAATCGAAGGCTCTCGTTTGCCGTTGCAGAGGTTCGGACATTATCATTATCTTAATAATTATCAGAACGGTTGCGAAGATGGTTACGATCTGAGGATAAAGAGCAATGGCTATGTGGAGGGCTGTTATTTTAAGGATACGAAAAGTCCGATAAAGGTTAAAGCCAGCGAAGGCGGGAGGGTGACTGTTGTTGACGCTGTGTTTGCCGGATGTTCCAATTTGCCTGAGGGGTTTAGTAATGTGGATGGAGCAAAGGTCAAATCGTCGTTCGGCTATGAGGAGGCTGATTTTAAACCGTCGGATTTCTATTCTTATGTGGCGGATGAGGCGGAGAGCGTTCCTGCTTTGCTTGAAGAGTGGTGCGGTGTTGGAAAAATAGGGTGCGAGCCGGACTTTGACCCTGACGAGATGACTGCCGCTGAGAGTGTGGAAATGGAGGCGTTTAAAGTTTTTGCAGTTGGGCTGTGTTTGTTCATAGAGGGCGCAGCGGACGATGTGACTGTGTTTGACGTATGCGGAAACAGACTTTTTGATGGGGCAGGAGAGAACCTGATGTGCAAAGTGGAGCGGAGCGGAGTCTATTTGGTTCGCTCTGGCAAAGAGACAGTCAGGGTGTTGGTTCCGTAGCTAAGTTCAAGGCATTCCTTTTCAAGCGTATAGGTTTTGTCAGGCTGATTATATCTGTTCGGTTATAGATTACGCAAAAGCACGGCTCTTTCATTTAGAAATCGCGTTTTTTCGCCTTTAATTCTATCAGAAAGACAGCTCATAAAGTTCTTTTGTGAAAGAGCCGTGTAGTTCTGCTTTTCGCCAATATAATTAACAATAGGGGCGAAATATATTACAAAGTCATCTCTGCCAAATTTATAGGATTTGCCTTGAGGATGTTCCCATAAACGAAAAGCAGCATCATGTTAAATAAAACAGAAATTGCTCTTGAATTTCTTCAAAAGCAATTTCCGAACCATTTGAAATATTTAAATTATGAAAATCGAAGGCATATTATATAATGCCCAACTGTTTGCCTATCTTGCCCATCTTTTCAAGCATAGTGGCAACCTGTTCTTTAGTGTGGGTAGCCATCAGCGAGATGCGCACAAGCGTGTCTGAAGGCGGCACGGCCGGACTAACCACCGGATTGATGAAGATGCCTTCGTCGAACGCCATCTTTGTGAACATGAAAGTCTTTTCGTTGTCGCGCACAAACAGAGGTATAATCGGAGTTGATGTGTGTCCTATTTCAAAACCTAAGTTGCGGAATCCGTCAAGGGCGAAGTTTGTCACATCCCAAAGATGTTCGATGCGTTCTGGCTCGCTCTTCATGATCTCAAGAGCGGCGAGAGCGGCGGCTACAGCCGACGGAGTGGCGCTCGCGCTGAAAATGTAAGGGCGGGAATTATGTCTTAGCCAGTTGATGACGCATTCGTCAGCCGCCACAAATCCGCCTACGGAAGCCAAAGACTTGCTGAATGTTCCCATTATCACGTCAACATCATCTGTCACGCCGAAATGGTCGCAAGTGCCTCGTCCAAGCTTGCCAAGAACTCCAATGCCGTGAGCCTCGTCAACGTAAACGTTTGCGTCGTATTTTTTAGCTAAAGAGACAATCTCCGGCAGCTTGGCGATATCGCCTTCCATGCTGAACACGCCGTCCACAACGATGAGCTTGACTTTGTCCGGCTCGCATTTCTGCAGAACCTTTTCGAGCGAGTTCATGTCGTTGTGCTTGAACTTTAATGTCTTGGAGAACGATAGCTGCTTGCCTGCCATGATCGAGGCGTGGTCCAGCTCGTCAAATATGATGTAGTCCTCTCTGCCTGTGAGGGCGGAGATTACCCCCATGTTCACATTGAAGCCGGCCGAGTAGATAATTGCAGACTCCTTGCCTACAAATTCAGCGAGCTTGTTTTCCAGTTCGATATGCAAATCCAATGTGCCGTTCAAAAATCTTGAACCTGCGCAGCCAGATCCGTACTTCTTTATCGCCTCTATAGAGGCCTCTTTAATTTTCGGGTGGTTTGTAAGACCTAAGTAGCTGTTAGAGCCAAACATCAGAACCTTTTTGCCATTAATCATGACCTCTGTGTCCTGATCGCTCTCTATGGGTCTGAAATAAGGGTATATACCGGCAGCCTTTGCTTTCTGCGGTATGTCATACTTTGATAATTTTTCTTGCAACAACTTCATATTGTTCCTTGTATAATTTTTTTGAACGATTTCGCTTGCGAAACGTTAAAAAATGTTAAATTCTTTTTTTGCTGTGCAAATATAAGCAAATAAAATATTTTGCTTTCTTTTTTTTAGTTAAAAAATAGATGTGCAAGTGCTTTTTTTTATGAATTGATTGTAAAAACCATCTTTTGCCTTTCGGTTGCTGTTTTTAGATGGAGACGTTTTGTTCCGTGCTAAATAGCGCCCTCAGGGTGATTGCCGCTTTTCTACCTTGCCGTCTTTTATCTTCATTAGAACAACACCTATGAATATCCAGAATATTTCCCTGATACGAGTGATGAAGCTCACAGACATAGCCCAGACCGGATTTAATGCTAATATCTTGAATATTAAGATGAAGGACGCTTCTCTTGTGCCTATTTGCATTGGCGAGAAGAAGAGTATGTTTGTGAAGAGCGACACGAAAGCCATGATTATGATGCTGTCTGCAAAATCTGGCTTGCCTCCGAACGCCAGCAGCATGAAGTGTATTTCGGCGCAGTTCAGAACGCGGGCTGCCAGCTCGTTGGCTAGCACGGTGTAAAATCTGGTTTTGCTGTGCTTGTGCAAAGAGGCTATCTGCTCGTCTATAGTCTCTATCGTTTCGCGGCGTTCTTCGGCAAAACGTGCGGCCGGTTTGCCGAGGAGGGGCATCTTTCGCAGGAGTTTCAGCGTTTTGCTTATCATCCCGCTTTGTTGACCCTTGAATGTTATGACGGTGAGCGTGAAGCATACTGCGAACGTTGCGGTGAGCGTGACAGCCAAGGTGCTGTCCATCGGTATTAGGAATACAGCCAGCAGCGCAGACAGCATCCAAAATATGAAGTGCGCGGTGAAGTGCATCATGGAGAACAGAATGACAGACGATGCAGCTTTCTTTTTGCCGATTAGCGGAGACATGGCCATGATTTTGTACGGCTCGCCGCCGGCAAGTCCCATTGGCGTCGCGTTGTTTATCGCAAATGTGGAGACAGTTATTTTATAGAGTATGATGAATGGTACTTTGCTCTTCTCCGGCGTGTCTATTATGAGTTTGTAAGACACTGTGTTTAGAGCGTAGCCTGCAGCCCACACGCCGAGTATAGGTACGAGCCAAAGCCCGGTCTGCTTCACCTGAGCTATGATTTCTTGAAAACCAAGGCTGTGGCACATTGCAACGAGCGCCACAACGCCTATTATCAGAAACAGATTGTTTATGCTTTTTTGCCAGTTCATAATAAAAAAAACAAAGAGAACTTCACAGCTCTCTTTGCAATTGAATAAAATACTATACAAATTTTAAAAAAGAGTTATTTCTTAACGAGTTTCAAGGCTTTAGTCTCTTTTCCTACCTTAACCAAAAGAGTGTAAAGGCCAGCCTTGACATCAGAAGTTTCAAGCTTAACGGTGTTTGCTCCGGCTGCAGCGTCCTTAACGCCAAACTCCTTAGCCACGTCGCCGTCAGTGCCGATTAGAGTGAAGCTTGCCTTCTGGTTGTCAGAAGAGGTGAATGAGACCAAAATCTCGTAGTCGAACGGATTTGGAGTAGCCTCGATGTTGCTGATGCTCATTCCGCCGACAGAAGCGATAGCTCCGCCGTCAACTACAGCTTCAGCAGCCTGAGGATGGTAATAAGCTGTCGTCGTAGTGTAATTGCCGCAAGTGCAGTTACAGTCAGACTTCACTTCGTTTTCCATAACGATAAGGACCGGATACCTCACGCCCTTTGCGAAATACTGGTATCTGACAGTATGAATGTCGTAGTTCAAGCTGCCCATCTTCTGTTCGTAAACCTTTTCCACCTTCACGCGCAGCACATCATCATAGATGACGCCGTCAGGAAGCAAAAGCTTGCCGAACGCGTCAGCGGAAGTGAAGTAGTTACCGTTGATAGGATACTCGTTTTCGCCTTCACGATAAACTCCGTCCATAACACCGGAAACCATGTCGTTGAACGCGAAAGGGAACTTCATGTCGATAATAGGCTGAGCGAACTCTATTTTGGTAGAGCCGGACTCAAGTCCCCAGTACTGCTTTTCGCTCTTCGTTATTTCGAAGTAAGTCTTTTTGTTCGGGCCTTCGTTGCAGGCAAGGAATATGTCGCTGTTGTTAAACACAAGTCCGCCGATAGCGTTGTTGCTGTTGCCGTTCTGTTTGATGTTCATCGAACCGATTACTTTTGAGTTCGAGTAGTCCCAAACCTGATTGGCTCCGCCTTGTTTGTAAGCTTTATATTCAATCTCCTGCAAATCTCTAGAATCCCCTTCTCTAAGAGCATTCGCCTGATATGTAATTGTATTCTGCGCAAATGCCGTAAGTGCCGCGAACAAGCTGATAATCAATGTATAAGTTTTTTTCATCCTTTAATATTTTTGGTTACACAAATAGTTCTGAATAAAATTGCCGTAAATATAGGTGATTTTTGGTTAGTTCGCAAATTTGTTGAGCGTTATTTTTGAAAAATATTGCTGTACGCTAAAATATCGTGCGCTGCATAAAACGTGAAATGGTCACGTTAGTGAGCCGGCGGCAAAACTGTCAGGTCACGAAGCTTGCGATGCGTTTCCGCAAAATTTGAAATTGCATTTTTCAGAAACGGCCTTTTGAGTATAAGGCAGACAAAACGTTCGCTTTGCCGTCATGCGTTTTCGCCTTTTATCTTTGGCAGGCTTATTTTCAGTTTCACAGCAAGAATCCTTATCACAAGCACGGTTGAGCAGGTCGCTATTTGCGTGAACATCTGGTCCAGCCCGTTGATGTGGCACACGTGGTAGCAAATGCCTCCGAATATGCACGCCAGCGCGTAGATTTCCTTGCGGAAGATCAGCGGAATCTCGTTTATGCAGATGTCGCGCATTATGCCGCCGGCAACTCCGGTTATCGTGCCCATGATTATTGCCACCCAGAACGGAAACTCCGCAATGAGGCTTTTCTCTATCCCCACCACGGTGAACAGGGCAAGCCCTATCGTGTCGAAGATGAAGAACGTGTTGTTCATCTTGATGAGGTATTTGCGGAAGAGTATCACGAACAGCAGGGCAGTGAGCGTCCAGATGAGGTATATGGAGTCTGTCATCCAGAACGGTCTTGTGTCCAGCAGCAGGTCTCTGATTGTGCCGCCTCCGACAGCCGTGACGAATCCTACGACAAAGGCCCCGAACAGGTCGAAGTCCTTCTGCGCCGCAAGCCTTATCCCGCTTATGGCAAATGCGAATGTGCCCAAGGCCTCTAATATGAAACTTATATTGATGTTTGACATCTTTTTTTATGTTGTTTTATTTTTGGAAATGTCGTCCAGCATTCGCTGCATGGCAAGAAGCTCTTCTCGTATGGTCTTCAGCTTCAGTACGGCGGCGTCTGCGTTGCTCAGCCCTTTGTTTGACGCTTTCAGGCCCAGTTTGCTGTCTCGCAAATGTTTTTTCGCTCCTTCGATGGTCAGGCCCTTGCTGTGCAGCAGGTGCTGCAGATGCTTTATGTTTGTGATGACCTCGGGCGTGTATTTGCGCCGTTTGGAGTTGTGCCTGACGGGGCAGAGTTCGGCAAATTCGGCAAACTCCTTCTCCCAGTACCTCAGTGTGGACTGCTCCACGCCCAGAAGCTCTGCAACCTCGCTGATGCCGTAATAGAGTTTTGTAAGTTCCTGCTCTTCCATTTGCCTTGTTGTTTTGCAGACAGCGCAAGTCTGCGTTTACGGTTGCAAAAATAGATAAATTTATCGGAATTGGGTGCTTGTCAATGAAATAAAGTGATGTAGGGTGGCGCAATTTCTTTTTTTTGTCATATCAGTCAGTTCGTTGTCTGAACCGAGCAAAAAAAATTACGAGGAACTTCCCAGTCCCTCGTAACTTCATTTTTTTAACTATGAAAAAATTTACCTGTTTTGTTTGTCTGATGCAAATATCAGACATTAATTTTATATAAACAAATAAATCGGGGATTTTTTTTGATAAAAATCATACTTTTTTTATAAATGTTTGATATTTAGTATTTTATAAAAACGGATTTTTTTCTTTAAAAGTGGCGTTTGTTGATGTGGGTCAATAAAAAAACAGAAGTTTTGCCTTTGGTGTTTGCGTTGAACAGGCTGTTTTATGGTGTTTTGTCATAAAATCAGTTTTGTGGGGGTGAATTTATGTGAGGTTCTTTTATTATCTGAAAATTTCTTAAGGCTCAATAGCTTGGTACTGCCTTCCAGGCAGGTTCTCTCCATGTCAGACCTTGCCCGAGACTTCGTCACGGGTTACCGACGCAGCGCTTTGTGCTGCCTTCCAGGCAGGGAAAGCGCAAGGCGGAATAACTGAGCTTTTAAATGAAAGGGAAGTCCGTGTTCTTTCGTTAAGTGTTAAGAGTTGAGCTGAAGGAAGTAGTAGTCGTTCCACAGTTTGTGCAGAAAATCTTCAGCAGGCGTGCCCGGGTTTACTTTCAGTCCGAGCTGCTTTTTGTATTTGATTGCTGTTTCTCCAATTTTTCTGTTGGTGTTGTCTGGGCGGCCTTTTTTGAACAGAGCGGAGCCAATCTCCTCAATCTCGCTTTGAGAGAGATTTCCGGCTTCGGGGTATCTTACCTTATATCTGTCGTTCAGATATTTGAAGTCGTTGGAGAGCGACACTTTTTCTGCTCCGGACAAAGAGGTCAGCACAACCACAGTTCCTGCAGCAAGGTCGCCGATGCGCTGCTTGTCTTTTGAGTTCAGGTATGCGATGATAGCCGGAGCGCCCCAGAAAAACTGGTCCACAGTTAGCAGAATGTGCCTCAGCATGCAGGCGGACAAGGTAGGCGCAGAGCCGTTTCGCATGACAACAGCCGTGCCGGTGCAGATCTTGCCGATGCTCTTGCCGTGGTTGAAGTACTCCATTATTGGTTTTGTAAATCCGATGAGGATGATTATTAGCACAACGGTAACCACAAAGACCTCTTCGTTTGAGTCAAACATTTTTTTGAAAGCGGCATTTTCTCTGTAAATCCAGATGAGTCCTCCATAAAACGCAAAGTACAAAACAATCATTGCAATATAATCTATGAAAAGAGAACCTATTCTCCTGCCAAGTCCTGCCGCAGTGTAGTTTATGCGCACGTACTGTCCTGTCAATATCTTAATTTTCTGGCTCATTTTTTTCCTTTTTTTCTGTTGTGACGGTTCCTTCTGTTGTGGCCGCCTTACGTTAGTCTTGCAAATGTAAGTCTTTTTTTTCAAAAAATGTGTTGAAAACGGATTAAAAACTATATATTTGTGAATCAAAAAAGATAGACTTTAATTTTACGAATGAAAGAGGCTGTATTTGTAAAGAGAAACGAGGAGAAGTGGAAGCTCATAGAGAAGAATCTTGGCAAAATGGACAAGCTCGCGGTAGATGAGCTTGCGGACCTGTACACGGAGGTCACGTCCGACTTGTCGTTTGCCCAGAGCCACTATCCCGAATCGAGGATAACTGAATATCTGAACAATCTTGCCGCCAAGGTGCATACCGGCGTTTACGGCAAGCGCAAGGAGACTGCCCGCGGTTTCTTGTCGTTTTGGACGGAGACCATGCCGCGCACTGTGTGGGAAAGCCGAAAGGCTCTGCTGGTGTCGCTCTCTGTGTTTGTGCTGAGCGTGCTGATTGGGGTGCTGTCTGAGCTCAACGACCCGACATTCTCCTCCCAAGTGCTGGGACCGGGTTACGTAGAAATGACTTTGGAGAACATAGCGAAGGGCAAGCCGACAGACGTTTATGATTCTGGAAAAGAATTGGATATGTTCCTTGGGATAACTATAAATAACGTAAGAGTTGCGTTTAACTGCTTTATGTGTGGCATCTTCACGTTTTTTGGCACGGGGTATTTTTTGTTGAAAAACGGGGTTATGCTTGGCTCGTTCCAGACCTTTTTCTTCACGCATGGTGTGGGTATAGAATCTATGCTTGCGATATGGATTCACGGCACATTGGAGATATCGTCCGTGGTGATAGCAGGCGGCGCAAGCATAGAGCTGGGCAGGGGCTGGCTGTTGCCGGGAACGTACTCGCGCAAGAAGTCATTCGTGAATAGCGCGCTCAGAGGTGTCAGGCTTATGATTTCCGTTACGCCGCTGTTCGTGATAGCCGGCTTCCTGGAAGGGTTTGTCACGAGGCATGCCGAATGGCCAAATGTGGTGAGGCTTTTCATAATTTTGGCGTCTCTCGCTTTTATCATATATTATTATGTGGTTTTGCCGGTGAAGGTCAGCGGCAGAAAGATTGACGCAAGTATGTTTAAAAATTTATTCAGTAAGATATGGAGAAGGTGAGAGTGACGTTTTTTAGATGGGCTGTTGCTGCGTTGCTTGCGTTGTTCTCTCTTCAGGGAGCGGTTGCCGCCTCGATTAGCGACGACCTCCTTGAACAGCACCGGGAGGATGGCTACAAATGTGTCTTTCATAAGCAGAAAGACCCGAATGACTTCAGTTTGATGCGCGAAATAAATGAACTTATCTGGAAATTTATAGAATTTGTGTTTGAACACCCGTTGCCGTTTATTGCGGCGTTTGTGGTACTGATTGTTGCGATTTTGTTGATGAACGGCAAGTTCCGTAAGAAACAGCAAGGTGTTGGCGACGTGGGGCGTGTAAACCTGAGGCCGGAAGAGATGAGCGAGGCCTCTATAGAGGAACTATTGAACAAGGCATACGGCCAGAGCCGTTGGGACGAGGTGATAAGGCTCTATTACCTGCTCACGCTGCGTTCTCTTGCGAAATTCAAAATGCTGGAGTTTGACGAGGGAAAAACGCCTGGCGAATATGTGTACGAAGCTAAACTGAAAGACAAAAGCGCTCTGCGCAAACTGACAAGCCTGTTTGTCTATGTGCGTTATGGCGATGTGGGGGCGAGCAAGCAGGATGCGGACAGAGCGTCGCTTATGCACGAGTCTATTTTGTCAACTGTTAAAGAAATGAGAAGGAGGGGCAGAGCGTGAAAAAAAACAGTAAAATAATATTGGTGGCGGTTGTTGCAGCTGTCCTGCTGGGCGTGCTGGTCTATTCTGTGAGCAAAGTTTGGGACAGAGAGTCTAAAAGAGAGGTCACGTTGTCGCACTATGACGACGAGCCTTTCGGACGCGCGATATTTGACGATGTGATGTCTAAGTCGCTGAAAAACGGCTACGAATACCGCTCCGTCAGAACTGTTTCTGATTACAACAATTATCTGGACGAGGTGCACAAAACATTGAAAGACAGTGGCAAAATACGCAGCAAGGACAAACTGACCTGCATTGTGGACGCTAATTCTGGATTGCCTTACATCGAAGATAGTATAGGTTATAATTTTGTGGAAAAGGGAAATGCCTTGGTTGTGCTTGGCAATTGCTGGGTTGGTATATATGAAAACAAAAGTTTGCGAGGAAACTGGAGGATGAAAACAACTCGCTATTATTATGATGTGGCACAAGATCTTATTGAAGAGATAGAAAAGGACTCGGTAAAATATACGGATGTTACGATACGTACAGCGGAGGGCAAGAAGGTCAAGGTCTCTGTTCCGTCGTGTTTTGATGTGGCACGTTTTTCGTACGGAATTAAATATAAAGATGACTCGGATGATGAAAATGACGATGATGTGATAAAGGAAGTGGACTTGCAGTCCATGGACGAAGATACTGCGTCTGAACTGGCGGAGGTGGCTGATGCAGAGAACGTGGAAGATGAGCAATACTTGTCGTCTGTTTCGAAAGTTCTTAGTGATACAGCGGCTCCTTATTCCAAGGCGGTGAACGACTCTGTTCTGATGAAGCAGATGGTGGAGGCGGCATTGTCAGAGAACGTGGAAGATGAGCAATCCTTGTCGTCTGTTTCGAAAGTTCTTAGTGATACAGCGGTTCCTTATTCCAAGGCGGTGGACGACTCTGTTCTGATGAAGCAGATGGAGGCGGCGGCATTGTCAGACACACTTGTGGAAGAAAGTGACTATTACTACGAAGTGTATTCAGGAGTAATGGTTGAAGACAAAGATGGACGAAGGTGGATGTTTAGGAGAAAAGGCATCAGTAATGCGGATGTGGAGGTTATAGCTTATTCGGGAACAAATCCTGTGGCTTTCCGTGTCAGGATGGGGAAGGGTTATGCATATTATTTGCCAAACAAATTATTCTTCTCCAATTACGGGGTGATGAATTGCGACAAGCGCTTTTTGGAAGAGATAATGTCTTATGTGGACGGCAACTATGTGGTGCGCTTGGACGTGAAGCGAGAGAGCGGACCAGCAAAGAAAGACCCGTCTTTGTCGTACTTGACGGAGCAGGAAGCTCTGGATCTTGCCTATTGGCTGGCTGTGATTGCCATCTTGTTGTTCCTGATATTTGCTGCAAGGCGCAAGCAGAACGTGATACCGGAGGTTACCGCTCCAAGGAACAGAACCGTGGATCTGGTCAGGCACGAGGGCACTTTGTACCAGAGCCAGGGTGATTATCTGGACCTTGTGCAGAAGAAGATTGTCTATTTCTTCTCTATGATAGACCATCTTTTACACGTCAAACTGAACGAAGAACTGACTGCTGAGAAGGTGGCAAGGGTAGCGCTGAACGCCAAAATGGATACGGAAAAGCTGCGTGCCTTTATAGAACTGCTTTACGATGTGCGTGACGGCAAAAAGGCTGTGGGCGCGCATGACATGAAAGAACTGATAGACGGAATGAACGACATCATATACAGGATAAACGGCGAACGCAAGCGCCTGTAGTGATGTGGAGCGCATTCTTCAATAATATGTATAATGTAAAAAAATAACGATATGGACTTGAGTGCAGATAATAATTTGAATACTGACAATTTGTCGGGCGAAACAAACAACGGTTTTGAACAAAACGAAAGCAACGTTTCGGAACTGGGCGAGCGCAGACTGTACGCGTTTGACAAAGACGCTGTGCTGAACAAGATAGAGGCTCTGAAAGATAGCGTTGGGAAGGTGATTGTGGGGCAGGAGAAAGTAGTTGACATGATACTCGCCTCTGTGCTTGCCGACGGGCACGTTCTTCTGGAGGGTGTGCCGGGTGTGGCGAAAACTCTTACCGCAAGGCTTATCTCTAAGCTGATAGGCTCCACTTTCTCAAGAATCCAGTTCACGGCAGACCTTATGCCGTCGGACGTGCTTGGCACAAACGTGTTCAACGTGAAGACCTCGGAGTTTGAGTTCCACAAAGGGCCTGCGTTTGGCGACATCGTCCTTGCCGACGAAATAAATCGCGCGCCTGCCAAAACGCAGTCGGCTCTGTTTGAGGTGATGGAGGAGCGTCAGACCACGATAGACGGAGTGTGCTATCAGATGGGCGATATTTACACTATATTGGCAACCCAGAACCCTGTGGAACAGGAGGGTACGTACAGACTGCCGGAGGCTCAGATGGACCGTTTCCTTGTAAAGATAAATATTGGCTATCCTTCGCTGGAAGAGGAGATAGACGTGCTGAAAAGACACGACAAGAACAAGAAGTTTACAAAGCTGGAAAATGTGTCGGCTGTGATAACTAAAGAAGAGCTGCTCATGCTCCGAGACTGCATGCACAGCGTGAGAGTGGAGCCGTGCATGATGGCTTACATCGCGCAGATAGTGCAGAGCACTCGAAACCATAAGAACATATACCTCGGCGCGTCGCCTCGTGCTTCTGTGGCGCTTATGCGTATGGCAAAGGCAAACGCGCTGATGGACGGCAGAGACTTTGTGGCTCCTGACGATGTAAAGGCTATGGCAATTCCGGTGCTGGAACACCGTGTGACGCTAAGCACTGAAACTGAAATGGAAGGACACTCTGTTGTGGAGGTGCTGAAGAAGTTGGTCGAAGATGTAGATGTGCCTAAATAATTTTTTCAAGTGGGTTCTATAAATTCATTTCGACAAAAGTGCCGAAAGGTTTATCAGCCCACGATTTGTACTTTTTAATTATAAACGGTGATTTTATAGAACTCACCTTTAATAAAGGACTGAGATGTTTTTAACACGAAGATTCTTTAAATGTATAATTGCGCTGATTGTCCTGATAGCCTTTGGCTTTTGGGTGGAGATCTTTTATCTGTTAGGGATACTTGGCTTGGTGCTTTTCGTGTGCCTTGCTTTGTTCGAGATTGCCATGTTGTACAGAGGCTCAAAAAAATCTCTGCAGTGCGAGCGAATATGCGAAGAGCGCTTTTCTAACGGCGACGACAACATGGTGGAGGTGCAGCTGACGAACAACTTCGGCTTCGACATCGACGTGGAGGTGATAGACGAATGCCCTGCGATATTTCAGATGAGAGATTTCAGTCTCTTCTGCAAGGTGCCGAAAGGCAAAACCGGAAAGGTGCAGTACACGCTGAAACCAACCTTGCGCGGCGAGTATAAGTTTGGAAACATAAATGCGCTTGTGTCGTCCAAAATCAGGCTTGTGTCGCGCAGGTTCGTATTCAAAAATCCTTGCTCGGTAAAGGTTTATCCGTCGTTCGTGATGCTGCACAAGTACGCGTTGCTCTCTACTAAAAACTTCACGCAGGAGTTTGGCCTGAAGCAGGTGCGCAGAATTGGGCAGAGCCTGGAGTTTGAGCATATACGAGACTATGTGAAGGGCGACGACTTCCGCCGCATAAACTGGAAGGCAGGAGCAAGACGAAACCATCTGATGGTTAATGTCTATCAGGAAGAGCAGTCGCAGTGCATATACAACGTTATAGACAAGGGCCGCGCCATGAGAAAGGCTTTCGACGGAATGACGCTGCTGAACTACGCGGTGAACGCCTCGCTCTTTCTGGGTTACGCCTCGCTGAAGAAGTTCGACAAGGCCGGGCTTGTCACGTTCGAGCGAAGCATTGACACGTTTGTGCCGGCGTCCAAGAAAGCGGGACAGATTGGTGTCTTTCAGGACGTGCTTTACAAACAGAAGTCGTCGTTTTACGAAAGTGACTATGAGGCGCTGTTCGGACAGCTTAGCAAACTTGTGCGCAGACGCAGCCTCTTGGTCATATACACGGATTTCGACAACAAGCAGTCGCTGAGAAGGCAGCTGCCTTACCTCAAGACTTTGGCGAAGAAACACGTGGTGCTGGTGGTCTTCTTCGAAGACAAAGAGTTGAAAAACATTGCATCAAAAAAGCCGAAAGCCACGTCAGACTACTTTGAGCAGGTCATAGCAGAGAAGTTTATGAGCGGCAAACGTTCCATACAGATGGAGCTGAACCGTCACGGGATATATGCTTTGCTGACACCGCCGAAGGATTTGTCCGTAAATGTGCTGAACAAATATTTGGAGCTGAAGTCAAGGGCGGTTATTTAGATTTGCGCGGTTCGAGAGCCTTATCTTTGATATTGGGGATTGTAACTTGCAGGCTTGCGGAGTTTATGTTTTGTTACTTTTTAGGCAAGAAAAATTATAAATTGTTTTGCATATTGAAAAATATGTTTAACTTTGCATCGTGATAAAACTAATTAAAGATGATTAACAGCGTATATACATATATTATTCTCATTTTGGGTTTGATTCTCTTGCGAAGCAGGCAGAAGTGAGGATGTGTGTATATTCATGGTATGAAGAGCCTTTCTCGCTTCTGTGTGAGGAAGGCTCTTTTTTTTATGGTAAATTTTAGTTATAACGATATGGCAGACAAATTATTTATTTTTGACACAACGTTGAGAGATGGCGAGCAGGTGCCCGGCTGTCAGCTTAACACGGTCGAGAAGATTGAGGTCGCAAGAGCGTTGGAAGGCCTTGGTGTTGATGTCATAGAGGCTGGATTTCCGATTTCAAGTCCGGGCGACTTCAATTCTGTGGTTGAGATTTCGAAAGCGGTGACATGGCCTACGATATGCGCGCTGACACGCGGAGTGCAGAAGGATATTGATGTTGCGGCGGACGCCTTGCGCTTTGCGAAAAGCAAACGTATCCACACTGGGATAGGGACCTCTGATTTGCATATCAAATACAAGTTCAACTCTACGCAAGACGAAATCTTGGAGCGTGCTGTGGCTGCGGTGAAATATGCGAAGCGCTATGTGGAGGATGTTGAATTTTATTGTGAAGATGCGGGCAGAACGGACAACGTCTATCTTGCCCGTGTGGTTGAGGCTGTGATTAAAGCTGGCGCGACGGTGGTGAACATTCCGGACACTACGGGCTATTGCCTTCCGTCTGAGTTTGGTGATAAGATTAAGTTCCTGATGGAGAATGTGAACGGTATTCATAACGCGGTAATCTCTACACATTGCCATAATGACCTCGGCATGGCTACGGCTAACACTATCGCCGGTGTGATGAACGGCGCAAGGCAGGTGGAGGTGACGGTGAACGGTATCGGCGAGAGGGCCGGAAACACATCGCTCGAAGAGGTGGCGATGATTCTGAAGTGCCACAAAGGACTGGGCATTGACACAAATATCAATACGCAGAAGATTTACTCGGCAAGCCGGCTTGTCTCCAGCCTGATGAATATGCCTGTGCAGCCAAACAAGGCGGTTGTTGGACGAAATGCCTTCGCGCACTCTTCCGGGATACATCAGGACGGAGTGCTGAAGAATATTCAGACTTACGAAATCATGAATCCGAAGGATGTGGGGATTGATGACAACTCTATCGTGCTGACTGCCCGCAGCGGTCGCGCGGCTCTAAAGCATAGGTTAAGCGTGCATGGCGTTGACCTTGACGGCGAGAAGCTTGACAAGGTTTACGAGGCGTTCCTGAAGCTTGCTGATCAGAAGAAGGAGATTAACGATGACGACATCCTTATGCTTGCAGGGCAGGATTTATCGTCCACTCAACGAATTAAACTTGATTATCTGCAAGTTACATCTGGCGTAGGTGTGAAGTCTGTTGCCTCCGTATGCCTTAACATATCGGGCGAACGGTTCGAGGCGGCGGCGAGCGGAAACGGTCCGGTGGATGCGGCAATCAAGGCGGTGAAGCATATCATCAAGAGAAAGATGACTCTTCAGGAGTTCCTGATTCAAGCTATAACGAAAGGCAGCGACGACGTTGGAAAGGTGCATATGCAGGTGGAGCACGAAGGTTGTGTCTATTCTGGCTTTGCCGCTAACACTGACATTGTGGCAGCTTCTGTCGAGGCTTATATCGACGCAATAAATAAGTTTAATTTGAATTGATTTTACATATTATATATGAATACATTGTTTGACAAAATATGGGACGCTCACGTGGTGACAAAGATACCTGACGGTCCGTCTCAACTATATATAGACAGAATGTACTGTCACGAGGTCACAAGTCCGCAAGCCTTCGAAGGTCTTCGCAGAAGAAACTTGAAGGTCTTCAGACCAAGTCAGGTAACTTGCATTCCGGACCATAACATTCCGACATTGAATCAGGACAAGCCCATCGCAGACCCGGTGTCGCGCAAACAGGTGGAAACTCTCGATGAAAACGCGCGTTTTTATGGTTTGCAGTATTTCCCGATGGGACACGAGAAGAACGGTGTCATTCATGTGGTCGGGCCTGAGAACGGGCTTTCGCTGCCGGGCATGACTATGGTCTGCGGCGACTCGCACACATCGACGCATGGGGCTATGGGCGCGGTGGCTTTCGGCATCGGAACAAGCGAGGTCGAAATGGTGCTTGCTACTCAGTGCGTCTTTCAGGCTAAGCCTAAAACTATGCGCATTTCTGTGAACGGCGCTCTTGGTCGCGGTGTGACGGCTAAGGACATGGCTCTCTACATCATCTCGAAGATGACTACCGGCGGGGCTACAGGATATTTCGTGGAGTATGCAGGCGAGGCGGTGAAGGCTCTCTCAATGGAGGGCAGGCTGACGTTGTGCAATCTGTCTATCGAAATGGGGGCGCGAGGCGGAATGATTGCTCCTGACGAAGTGACTTTCGAGTATATTAAAGGAAGAGAATTTGCGCCTAAGGGCGAAGAGTGGGACAAGGCCGTGGAATACTGGAAAACGCTGAAGAGCGGAGCCGATGCGGTGTTCGACAAAGAGGTCGTCTTTGATGCTGCGGATATAGAGCCGATGGTGACTTACGGCACAAATCCAGGTATGGGCATCGGAATAAAAGGGCGGATTCCGTCGTTGGAATCGGTTGAAGAGGCGGGCAGGGCGTCGTTCGAAAAGTCGTTGGAGTACATGGGCTTTGCCCCGTCAGAAAAGATGATTGGAAAAAGAGTTGACTATGTGTTTGTCGGAAGTTGCACAAACGGCAGAATTGAAGATTTCAGGGCCTTCGCGTCTCTTGTGAAGGGGCGTAAAAAAGCGGAAGGCGTGACGGCTTGGCTCGTTCCTGGCTCTTGGGCTGTGGCAGCTCAGATTAAGGAAGAGGGGCTTGATGCGGTTTTGGCAGAGGCAGGTTTTGAAATCCGTCAGCCGGGCTGCTCGGCTTGCCTTGCGATGAACGAAGACAAGGTGCCTGCCGGAAAATATGCGGTGTCAACATCTAACAGAAATTTTGAAGGGCGTCAAGGTCCGGGTGCCCGCACTATTCTTGCAAGTCCGCTCGTGGCCGCTGCGGCTGCAGTGACAGGTGTGATTACGGACCCAAGAGATTTGTTGTAATTAAAAAACAGAAGTGATGGATAAATTCAATACGATAACAAGCAAGGTGGTTCCGCTTCCGATAGAGAATGTGGATACAGACCAAATCATACCGGCTCGTTTCCTTAAGGCCACTACAAAAGAGGGGTTTGGAGATAATCTTTTCAGAGACTGGAGGTTCGACTCTAACGGCGAGCCTGTCAAATCTTTCGTGCTTAACAACCCGGCTTATTCGGGCGAGATTTTAGTGGCGGGCAAGAATTTCGGAAGCGGCTCAAGCCGTGAGCATGCAGCATGGGCTATAGCCGGATATGGTTTCAAAGTGGTGGTGTCAAGTTTCTTCGCTGATATATTTAAAAATAACGCGATGAACAACTTTGTGCTTCCGGTGGTTGTGTCTGACGAGTTCCTTGCCGAGATATTTGAGACTGTGGGGAAAGACCCGAACGTCACGCTCACTGTGAATCTTGAGACTCAGACAGTGACAAATGACGCAACTGGCAAGTCGGAACATTTTGACATCAATCCGTACAAGCGCGAGTGCTTTCTCAATGGTTTTGACGACATTGACTATCTTTTAAGCAAAAAGGAGTTGATAGAGCGTTTTGAGCGTGAACGCTAAATTTTAATCGAACTAAACATCTTTAGTATGTATGTTGAAATATTAGATACGACGCTTCGTGACGGCGAGCAGACTTCCGGCGTCTCTTTCGCTATACAGGAAAAGCTGGGGATTGCGCATTTCCTGCTGGAGGAGCTTGGTATTCCGCGTGTTGAGGTGGGGTCGGCTCGTGTGTCGGACGGAGAGTTTGAGGCGGTGAAGCGCATTTGCCAGTGGGCAGACGAGAAAGGGCACCTTGGCAAGGTGGAGGTGCTGGGCTTCATTGACGGGGGCGAGTCGTTGCAGTGGATCAAGGAGGCTGGCGGAAAGGTTGTGAACCTGCTGGCGAAAGGCTCGGTCAGACACGTTACGGAACAGCTGAAAAAAACGCCGGAGCAGCATATCGCAAATGTCCGAGCCGCTGTGCAAAGTGCCGATGAAATGGGGCTTTTTGTAAATGTTTATCTGGAAGATTGGAGCAACGGCATGATTAGTTCGAGGGATTATGTGTTCCAGTTCCTTGACGCTTTGGCAGACCTCCCGGTTCAGAGGTTTATGCTTCCGGACACGCTTGGCGTGCTGAATCCGTTGCAGACGGCGGAGTTTTGCAGTGTGGTCCTGAAACGTTATCCTGAGCTTCGGTTCGACTTTCACGCGCATAATGACTATGACCTCGCCGTGGCTAATGTCTTTGCCGCTGTAAATGCAGGTGTGCATGGCGTGCATGTCACTGTGAACGGTCTTGGAGAACGTGCAGGTAATGCTCCGCTGACGAGCGTGCTTGCGGTGCTTCATGACCAGTTGAAATGTGACACCGGACTGAAGGAGGACAAGGTGTATCAGATTGGAAAGCTTGTGGAGACTTACTCCGGAATACGGGTGCCGGACAACAAGCCGGTGGTGGGCGACTCTGTCTTTACGCAGTGCGCAGGAGTTCATGCTGACGGCGACTCTAAGAACAATCTCTATTGCAGCGACTTGCGTCCTGAACGTTTCGGAAGGGTGCGCGAGTATGCTTTGGGGAAAATGTCCGGCAAGGCAAATATACGTAAAAACCTGGAGGTGCTCGGAATCAATATTGATGAAGAGTCTATGGCGAAGGTTACAAAACGTATTATCGAACTTGGCGATAAAAAGCAGATCGTGACGCAGGAGGAACTGCCTTACATAGTGTCGGACGTGCTTAAACATGACGTGCTTAAGCAAAATATTAAGGTGGTGAACTACTCTCTGTCGCTGACGCACGGGCTGAGGCCTGTGGCTACGGTCTCGCTGGAGGTTGACGGCGAAGTGTATCAGCAGACTGCTCCGGGCGACGGTCAGTACAACGCCTTCACTAAGGCTTTGTGGAAGATTTACAAACAGCTGGACAAGCCTATCCCGGAACTGCTGGACTATGTGGTTATCATTCCGCCTGGCGGAAAAACCGACGCACTGGTGCATACCACGATAACTTGGAAGTTTAACGGAAGGGTTTTTAAAACTCACGGACTTGATGCCGACCAGACCGAGGCGGCTATCAAGGCTACGGTTAAGATGCTTAACCAAATAGAATCGGTCTGATTTTTTAATGTCTTAAATTGTTCTGATTATGAATTTAAATATAGCAGTTCTTCCGGGTGATGGTATCGGTCCGGAAATTGTGAAAGTGGCACTCGACGTGACAAAGGCGGTGTGCTGCAAGTTTGGACATAAACTGACATACGAAACCGCGCTTGTTGGCGCTTGCGCGATAGATGCGGTCGGTTCGCCTTACCCTGACGAGACTCATGACTTGTGCATGAGGTCGGACGCTGTGCTGTTTGGTGCGGTTGGCGACCCTAAGTTTGATAACAATCCCGCGGCTAAGGTGCGTCCGGAACAGGGCTTGCTCGCAATGAGAAAGAAGCTGGGACTTTTCGCTAATATAAGGCCGGTAACAACTTTCCCGTCGTTGTTGCATAAGTCGCCGTTGAAGGCCGAACTGGTTGAAGGGGCTGACTTCATGTGCATCAGAGAGCTTACGGGAGGTCTGTATTTCGGCAGGCCGCAAGGCAGGAGCGAAGATGGCTCTGTGGCTTACGACACGTGTGTCTATTCGAAAGAGGAGGTGGAAAGGATTCTTGAGCTTGCCTATACGTATGCAATGAAGCGCCGTAAAAAACTGACGGTGGTGGACAAGGCTAATGTGCTTGCCACTTCAAGATTGTGGAGAGAGGTGGCACAGGTCGTGGCGGCAAAGTATCCGCAGGTGGAAACGGAATATATGTTTGTGGACAATGCGGCGATGCAGATGATTCAGAATCCGAAGCGCTTCGATGTGATTGTGACTGAAAATATGTTTGGCGATATTCTGACAGACGAAGGTTCTGTAATCACAGGTTCGATGGGCTTGCTTGCCTCGGCTTCAGTTGGTGAGCACACGTCGGTCTTTGAGCCTATTCACGGCTCTTATCCGCAAGCTGCAGGAAAAAACATCGCCAATCCGTTGGCTACGGTGCTCTCTGCCGCTATGATGTTTGAGTATGCCTTCGGACTGAAGGATGAGGGCGCTTTGATTCGAGAGGCTGTTGAGGCTTCTATGAAGGAGGGCGTGGTTACTGAGGATATTGTTATCGGAAACGGAAAAGCGTACAAAACAAATGAAGTGGGCGAGTGGCTGGTTGGTTATATAGACTGATGGTCTTGTACGCGCCGTCCGTTTTGGCTCGGTTGGCGTGAGTATGGTTTAGCAGGAGGTTCGCTTTGTTTAGGTGAGCCTCTTTGCTTTTTGCGGAAAAAGAATTTCGAGCATGACAAAATGTCAGATTTTAAAGTTTGGCACAACAATTGCGCTATATATTTGTGAGAATGATTCAGTTCTAAAGTTTTGAATGGAATGCGGTTTGTTAGGCATGTCTGCCAAATCAAAAAAGTGAAAAGGTAAAAAAGTCTGACATTTTGGCATAAATTGAAATTATAAGTTATGACAACAAAAATAGAAAGTATCTTGCGTGAAGATTTGCATGACGAAGAGGCGGAATTTATCCCTCTTATAGCAGATGGAGAAGATAGTTTTGACTTGCAGGAGGGCGAAGGCGATGATATGCCGATTGTCACGCTGAGGAATATTGTTATGTTTCCCGGCGTGGTCGTGCCTGTTGCTTTGGGCAGAAAGAAGTCTCTTGCAGCTATCCGGTACGCATACAAAAATAAGAGTGTGATTGGAGCTTTTTCTCAGAAAGACTCTAACGTGGAAGAACCTGCTATCGAAGACCTGAATACTGTGGGGGCTGTGGCTCAGGTTATAAAGATATTGGAACTCCCTGATGGTTCTACTACTGCTATCCTGCAGGGAAAAAAGCGTGTGGAACTTCTTGAGATTACAGAGACTACGCCTTTCTTGCACGGAAAGGTTTCTGTGAAGGAGGATGTTAAGCCGTCTGATGAGGAGTCTAAGGAGTTTGACGCTTTGCTCTCTTCTTTGAAGGATACTGCGGCTCAGATTGTGAAGGGTGCCTCAGGGTCTATGCCGCCAGAGGCTATGTTCGCTATCAAAAACATAGAAAACTCAGGTGTGCTGATTAATTTTATCTGTGCTAATTTTGGTCTTAAACAGGCTGACAAACAGAGACTTCTGGAAGTTGACAGCGTGATGGGCAGAGGCTATGCGCTGCTTGAAATTTTGAACAAGGAACTGCAGATGCTTACTATCAAACTGGAAATACAGGCTAAAACTCAGGCCGATATTGACCAGCAGCAGCGCGAGTATTTCCTTAATCAGCAGATAAAGACTATTCAGGAGGAACTAGGAAACGAAGGTTCTGATGCTCAGAATTTGAGGGAAAAGGCGGTTGGTAAAAAGTGGGACAAGAAGGTTGAGGAAATCTTCCTGAAGGAGGTGGAGAAGTTGGAACGCACATCTACGCACTCGCCTGATTACAACGTGCAGCTGAATTACGTGGAGACCATTCTGAGCCTCCCTTGGAACGTCTATTCTAAAGATAGTCATAACCTTAAGACTGCGCAGAAGGTGCTGGATAAAGAGCACTTCGGCATGGAGGAGGTGAAGGACCGTATCATAGAGCATCTCGCTGTGATTAAGCTGAAGAAGGATAAAAAGGCGCCTATCTTGTGCCTTTACGGCCCTCCGGGTGTGGGCAAGACTTCTTTAGGCAAGTCTGTGGCTGAGGCTTTGAAGCGCAAGTACGTGAGAATTTCTCTCGGCGGTTTGCATGATGAGTCTGAAATTAGAGGTCACCGACGCACTTATATCGGCTCTATGCCAGGTCGTATAATACAGAGCCTGCAGAAGGCGGAAACTTCTAATCCGGTTTTTATACTGGACGAGATCGACAAGGTCGGCTCTGACTTCAAAGGTGACCCGTCGTCGGCGTTGCTCGAGGTGCTTGACCCTGAGCAGAATAATACGTTCCATGATAATTTCCTTGATATTGATTACGACCTGTCGAATGTGATGTTCATTGCGACGGCTAATAATATATCGAATATCCCTAAGCCGCTTCTTGACCGTATGGAGCTTATTGAAATTAGCGGTTATCTTTTGGAAGAGAAGGTTGAGATTGCGAAGCGTCACTTGTTCCTTCGTGCTCTTGAGAAACATGGGTTGGAAGAAATAGGGCTGAAGCTTTCAAATGATACGTACAAGGCTATCATTGAGCGCTATACGCGTGAGTCTGGCGTGAGAGAGCTTGACAAACAGATTGGAAAGCTGCTGAGAAAAATAGCAAGGCGTATTGCCTTGAACGAGGAGTTTGATCATGAAATCACTCCTGATAATTTGTCTGATTATCTTGGCACGGAGCGTTTCTCTAACGACGAGTATCAGGGTAATGATTATGCAGGTGTGGTGACGGGGCTGGCTTGGACATCTGTCGGCGGCGAAATCTTATTTATCGAGTCTAGCCTGAGCAAGTCTAAGTCTCCTAAGCTGACGCTTACCGGTAATCTTGGAGATGTGATGAAGGAGTCGGCGGTGCTCGCTCTTGAATATCTGAGGGCTAATGCAGATAAATATGGAATTCCAAGCGAGAAGTTTGAAGAGTATAGCGTGCATATTCATGTGCCGGAGGGTGCTGTGCCTAAGGATGGGCCTTCTGCCGGAATCACAATGTTGACGTCGCTTGCCTCTTCGTTTACAAGGCGTAAGGTGAAGGCTAATCTTGCCATGACCGGAGAGATTACTTTGCGCGGAAAGGTTTTGCCGGTTGGGGGCATTAAGGAGAAGATTCTTGCGGCTAAACGCGCTGGCATTAAGGAGATTGTGCTTTGTGCCGATAATAAGAAGGATATAGATGAAATAAAGCCTGTGTATATAGAGGGGTTGGCTTTTCATTATGTCAAGGATATGAAAGAGGTGCTGGAAATAGCTCTGCTTGACGAACTGGCAGATTGATTTAAAGTCGTTCGTCTGAATGCGAATTGAGCTCTGAGGTTTTACTGCTTCAGAGCTCAATTTTTTAGGCACCCTAACGGTATTATTTTCACTCCGTCTATCCGTGTGTATGCCATTTCTCCGCCGGTCAGAACAATTAGCAAATCTGGCTCTCGCAACCTGACTTGCTCTTCCTTATTGTTGAACTCTTTTACGAGCCTTTTGATTTCAAGCAGATGCGAAGCTCCGTTTTCGATGTCTCCGCTTCCGAGTTTGCACTCTATAAGGGCATATCGGCCGTCGTTTTGATGCAGGACTATGTCGGCTTCCAGCCCGTATCGGTCGTGGTAATAGGATATGTGGCTGTCCATGTCGGTGGTGTATGACCGCAAGTCTCTGATGCACATCTGCTCGAATATGAAGCCGAACGTCTTTAGTTGCAGTTTCAGTGTGTCAGGCGTCTGTCCAAGTGCTGCAACTGCGATGGATGGGTCGCAAAAACATCGCTTTGCAGAACTGCGGATTGCCGTCTTGCTTCGTATGGACGGGCACCAAGCGTCTATGTCCTGAATCACAAACAGCCGTTCTAAAACGTTTATGTAATTGTTCAGGGTTTCGTCAGAACAAGTTATGTCACCTGAAGATGTTATATCTTTCAAAATTGACGTTTTTTTAGCAAGGGTTGATATGTTTCTTGCGTACGACATAAGTATCATTCGCGCAAGTTTCTCGTTTCTTTTTGTGCCGTCTATGCGAGATACGTCTTCGGAGCAAACGCTGTTTATGTAGTTTTTTGCAATCATCAGTTTTGCTCTGTCGGAACGCACGTTCATTGCCGCAGGCCAACCACCTCGACATGCGGCGAAAATTAATTTGTCAACGCTCATTTCAGACCTCTTCCCGTCTATGTCGTAGTCAGGGTTGTTGAACAATTCATTTATGGATATTTCGCCTGTTGACTCGCCAGACTCCCATAGGCTCATCGGGAGCATTTTCATTCGTGCTATTCGTCCGGTGCCTGAGTGCAGTATCTTGCTTTTGTCCACGCTATTGGAGCCTGTAAGTATAAACTGTCCTGGTTCGCAACGGTTATCTACCATAGTGCGGACCGCGTCCCAAATAACCGGAGCGTCTTGCCATTCGTCTATAAGTCTTGGCACTTCACCATGCAGCAAGAACGATGGTTTTGTCGCAGCTGTTTTTAAGTATTCCTCTCTTTTGTCTGGATCTTGCATTTTTAATATGCTTTTGGCAGCGTATTCGGCTGTTGTTGTTTTTCCGCACCATTTTGGACCTTCAATTAATACTGCTCCAAAGGCTTCAAGGTAGTCCTGCAGCAGGTAGTCAGCCATTCTTTTTAAATATTCCATAGATGTTTTTTAAAGTTTTTATTGTGCAAATATAGAATTAAAAATCTTGTCGTGCAAGTTTGTTGAATAATTTTGTTGAAAAACTTTTGTCCTTTTTGTGGTATGCCGTTTGGCGTTTTTGCGGTGTTCTGTTTGGTGTTTTTGCGGTGTTCTGTTTGGCGTTTTTGCGGTGTTCTGTTTGGTGTTTTTGCGGTATTCTGTTTGGTGTTTTTGCGGTAT